>NZ_JBJMAB010000010.1:0-270581 GCF_045799175.1 Streptomyces sp. VTCC 41912 | reverse complement strand
GCCCCACCGGCGCGAACGGCCGCGCCCCGGACGGGCGTGGCGGCGCCGAGCAGCAGGAGCGCGGGTGACGACGCGCGTCAGGCTGGTCATGTTCCTGGTCGCGGCCCTGGTGGTCGCCGGCTTCTTCACGGCCGCGTGCGTCCACCTGCCTTCGTTCGGAACATCGGAGCATCCCTACGGGCAGCGGGCGGTGGCGGCGGCTCTGGCCCGCCGCACCGCCAACGTCGTCTCCTCGATCAACTTCGACGTTCGGGCCTTCGACACCCTGGGCGAGGAGTCCATCCTCTTCGGCACCGTGTTGGGCGCCACCCTGCTGCTGCGCCAGGCCCGCGACGAACGCCACCGCCGCGCCGAGCCGGAGCAGGTGATGCCGACCACGCTGCTGTTCGGCACTCTGCTGCTGCCGATCACCCTGGTGGTGGGCGTGTACATCGTCGCGCACGGCCAGCTCTCGCCGGGCGGCGGCTTCCAGGGCGGCGTCGTGCTGGCCACCGCTTTGCACGTGGCCTACGTCGCCGCCGACTACCACGTCCTGAAGAAGCTGCGCCCACTGACCGTCCTCGACGTCGCGGACTCGCTCGCAGCCGCCTCCTACACCCTGGTCGGCCTGGCCGGCCTGATCGCCGGCGGAGCATTCCTGAAGAACGTGCTACCGCTGGGCACCTTCAACACCATCACCTCCGGCGGCACCGTCCCCGTGCTCAACGCGGCCGTCGGCGTCGAAGTCGCCTGCGGCCTGATCACCCTGCTCGCCCACTTCCTCGACCAGGCCGTCGAACTCACCGACCCCGACCAGCGCGAGAACGGAGAGAACTGATGGGACCATGGCCCTTCCTCGCCGCCGGGTGGGTCCTGCTCGTCGCCCTGTACGGCCTGGTGACCAGCCGCAACCTCATCCACGCCATCGGCTGTCTGGCCGTCGCCCAGTCCTCCACCTATCTCCTGCTCCTGGCCGTCGGCTACCGCCGGGGCGCCACCGCCCCCGTCTACTCCGACCTCTCCCCCGGCACCCGCCCAGTCGTCGACCCCGTCGTGCAGGCCCTGGCCCTGACCGACGTCGTGGTCGGCGCCACCGTCACCGCGCTACTGCTCGCACTCACCATCCAGCTACGCAAACGCCACCACACCGTCGACCCGCAAGCCCTCACCGGCCTCAAGGGCTGACCGTGACCGAAGCAGCCCTGCTGCCGCTCGCGGTGGCCATCCCGCTGCTCGGCGCGGCCCTGCTCGCCGTCGCCGGCCGCGCCCTGCCTCGGATCGGCTGCGACATCCTGGCCACCACCTGCGCCGGGGCAGAGGTGGTCTGCCTTGCCCTGCTCTGGCCCCACAGCCAGCATCTCGCCACCGCGGAACTCGGCGGCTGGCCCGCCCAGTTGGGCATCGTCCTCGCCGCGGACTCCATCGGCGCAGGACTCGCCCTGTTGGTCGCCGTCCTGGTACTCGCGGTCGTGGTCTACTCCTGGCGGTACTTCGACGAACCCACCGGCGAGCACGCCGGCGCCTTTCCCGCGCTGATCCTGCTCTTCGAGGCCGGCATGGCCGGCTTCGCCCTCACCGGCGACCTGTTCAACACCTTCGTCTTCTTCGAGCTCATGGGCGCCGCCGCCTACGCCCTCACCGGCTACCGCATCGAAGACCCCCGCCCCCTGCACGGCGCCCTGACCTTCGGCATCGTCACCTCCTTCGCCGCCTACTGCTCCCTGCTCGGCATCGGCCTGCTCTACGCCCGCACCGGCGAACTCAACCTCGCCCGTCTCGGGGCGCGCCTGGCCTCCCACCACACCGACACGCTGACCGTCGTCGCCTTCGCCCTGATCTGCACGACCCTGCTCGTCAAAGCCGCAGCCATCCCGTTCCACTTCTGGCTGCCCGACGCCCACGCGGTCGCGCCGACCCCGGTGTGCATGCTGATGTCCGGCGTCATGGTCGAACTCGGCGTCTACGGCATCGCCCGCATCTACTGGACCGTCCTCGCCGGACCCGGCGGCATCCCCCACGCCGCCTTCCGCACCACCTTCACCGCCCTCGGCGTCCTGACCGCCCTGCTCGGCGCCTTGATGTGCTGGCAGCAGCGCCACCTCAAGCGCCTGCTCGCCTTCTCCACCGTCAGCCACGTCGGCCTGTTCCTCGTCGGCATCGCCCTGCTCACCCCCGACGGCACCACCGGGACCGCGCTGTACGTCGCCGCGCACGGTCTGGTGAAGGCCGCTCTGTTCGCCCTCACCGGCGTCCTGCTGGATCGCTACGGCTCCCTCGACGAACACGCTCTGTACGGCAGAGCACGCGAACTGCGCCCCGCGGGTGTGCTGTTCACCATCGGCGCCCTGGCTCTGGCCGGGCTCCCGCCGTTCGGCACCAGCCTCGGCAAGGCCCTCACCGAGGACGCCGCCGGGCAGTGGCAGCCGTGGCTGCCCGCCGTGTTCGTGGCCGCCTCCGCCGTGACCGGCGCTGCCGTGCTCCGCGCCGGCCTGCGGGTCTTCTTCGGCATCGGGCCGGCCCCGCGCAGCAGGCCCGACCACGAGGAGACCACCGGGGAGGGCGAGGAACCCGAGATCCGCTCACCGCAGCGCACCCTGCCGCCCACCATGACCATGGTCCCGGCCGTGCTGCTCGCCCTCGCCGGCGTCAGCGGCTGCCTCCCGACCCTCGCCCACGCCCTCGCCCACGGAGCGACCGACTTCACCGACCCCGCCCGCTACGCCGCCACCGTCCTGGGCCAGCCCGGCACACCACCAGCGGCCGGCACTGTGCCTGCCGCCGAGTGGACAGGGACCGCAGTACTCCTCGGCCTGCTGTCCACCGGCCTCACCATCGCCCTGGCCACCGCCGCCGTCCGCCAGCGCACCCCTACTCTCCCCGCGCATCATCCCCTCGCCCGCACCGTGCGGGGACTTCGCCGCCTGCACTCCGGACGCCTCGGCGACTACCTGGCCTGGCTCACCCTCGGCATCGCTGTGCTGTGCGCCGCCATCGCCGCCCAGAGCTGAACACCCGGCCCTACACCCTCCATGCCGAAGGCCGCCTTCAAAACGGTAAGCAACGCCCGCCGCACGACGTCGCGGCGGCCGAAGCACCAGCGCGCAGCACAGACGGGGCTGTCGTTCACGACCGTACGGGCTTCAAGAGCCGAATCGGGCTGCGCTCCCTGTCGTCAGATGATGGCCTTGGTCCCGGTCGCCGGATGCGGTGCGCCGTCCCAGCCCTGGCTGTGCCAACGCCGACCGCGACATCGTCGTACTGGCGGGCAGGCCCGTCAGTGGGCCGAGCGACGCGCCCCCTCGGCTGCGGCGGCAAACGCTGCCTTTAGGCTGCGGCCATGACCGAGACCCAGACGCCCCGCGATGCGTTCGACTTGCTCATGGCCGGTAACGAGCGCTTCGTCGCCGGTACCCCCGAGTACCCGAACCAAGACGCCGCCCGCCGCACCGAGATCGCACCGTCCCAACAACCCTTCGCCGTGCTGTTCGGTTGCTCCGACTCCCGACTGGCGGCCGAGATCATCTTCGACCGCGGCCTGGGCGACCTCTTCGTGGTGCGCACCGCCGGCCACGTCGCCGGTACCGAAGTGCTCGGGTCCATCGAGTTCGGCGTGAGCGTCCTCAAGGCGCCGCTGGTCGTCGTCCTCGGCCACGACTCGTGCGGTGCCGTCGCCGCCGCCTGCTCCGCCCTCGAGAACGGACAGACGCCGGGCGGCTTCGTCCGTGACGTTGTCGAGCGAGTGACCCCGAGTGTGCTGGCTGCCCGCGCCGCTGGGCGTGAGACGGCCGAGGAGATACTGGCCGAGCACATCGAGCACACCGTGGACCTGCTGCTGGAGCGCTCCCGCGTCCTGGCCGAGGCGGTGGCCGCCGGGCGGCTCGGCATGGTGGGGCTGTCCTACCGGCTGGCCGACGGCAGCGCACAGGTCGTCGCCACCCGCGGCCTGGAAGCGGCGGTCCCCATCGCTTCCTGACCGGCCCGGCCGTGGCCGCTCACGCGGAGGGCCGGGGCCCCGCGGCCCGGTGAAGGCGATTGGCGATCGCCAGCCCCAGTCCCTCCTCCGCCGGCGGGGAGGCGACGATGAGGTCGCACCCTTGCTGGTCGAGCTCACGCAGGAACCCGTACAGCCCGTGCGCGTAGGAGTCCATCGAACCGGGGAGGGTCACCACGGCGTGCGCCTTCATCCCAGCGCCGGCGAGGGAAGCAGGAAGGAGGACTCCCACCCGGTGCCCCAGTTCCTGTGCCCGCTTCGCTTCGGCGACGACCTTCTCCGGCTCGACCAGGACGACCCGCGCACGCGGCGCGTAGTGCGACGGGTGCTGCCCCGGCACCCGAACATGGCTCGTGGCAGGGACGCCGATCGGGATCCCCAGCACCGCTTCAAGGTCCTCGCGCGTCACCCCGCCGGGCCGCAGAATGCTCGGGAACTCGCCTGTGACATCGACAATCGTCGACTCGACGCCGACCTGGCAGGGGCCGCCGTCCAGTACGAAGTCGACCGCATCGCCGAGCTCCGTACGGACGTGGTCCGCAGTGGTGGGGCTGACCGAGCCGAAGCGGTTGGCGGACGGGGCCGTGACGCCGCCGCCGAAAGCCGACAGCAGCGCGAGGGCGACGGGGTGGTCGGACACCCGGACGGCCACCGTCTCCAGCCCACCGGTCGCCTCCAACGGCACGCGTCGGCCGCGCCGCAGGACCAGGGTCAGCGACCCCGGCCAGAAGTTTTCGGCCAGCAGGCGCGCGGTCACGGGCGCACCCCGACTCGGCGTCACGAGACCTGATCAAGTTCGAAACGCGAAGCCTTGCCAGGGTCGACGTGACAGATCTCGCCGAAGGGCGGGCAGAGCACCTGAGATCAATCCTTACGATTCATGAAGGAGCGTATGATTGTCTCCTACGCAAGACACACCATTTGACGCAATATCCCAATCTACCCCGCTCCCCTATCGACGCCCCAATATCTCCGCCCGAACACCTTAAAAGGGGTGGGCAATGGGCATGAGGAAGAAAATTAAGAACACCGGAGAAATAATAAAGGGAAAGGCCAAGGAGACTACCGGGAAAGCCCTGGGCGACGAAACCCTAGAGAGGAGAGGCAGGGCCGAAAAGACGAAAGGGAAACTGCAGCATGTAGCGGAAAAGGGGAAGGATAAATTGCGACGCTGAGAGGCATATTCAACACCGAAAGCAACCGACCTTGCCGCCGCCTCCGCGCCGCAGCCGGGTGGCACGTTGCGCGTGCCCACCCCGGACGCACACGCCGGGAGATCACGCGGCGCCGCCGGCTCTTCGCTCCGCTGTCCCGCTGGGCCTGTGGCCCACGAGGCAAACCAGGCTCTACTCGGCCAGTCGCAGTGAACGAAGGGAAGGACCACCCTGACGAGGACGAATTCGCCGCAGGACATGTCAGCCGGGACGCGAGGACGATCCACACGACTGTTGTTGCCTCCCCCCGTCGCCTCCTGGAGCGGCCTACCGCGCGCCAGGTTGTTCAGCTCGGTGACCGCGGTCCCTGCATGCGGTGTTCACGCTTCCCCGTCGTTGGTGTCCCGGTCGCTGTGGGCGGGGCGCTCGCTCTGGTGGCCTGGCGCGTCGGCTGTGCAGGGTCGGAAGCGGGCGAGGTATGCCGGGCTTGGGCCGCGGCGCTCGGTCAGGTGGAGGCCGGCGGCGTCGGCGAGCCGGTGCAGCCGGCCGAAGGGGATCCAGTGCCGGTCGAAGAACTCGCCGATCACCAGCCGCCCGCCTGGTGCCAGTACCCGTGCCGCCTCGCGCAGTACCCGATCCGGCTCGGGGATCTCGCCGAGCGCGGTCACGGCGTACACGGCGTCGAATGTCCCGTCCGCGTAGGGCAGTTCACGTGCGTCCGAGCGGGTGGGCCTGATCGTCGCCAGGCCGTCGCGCTCGGCGCGGCCCATCACGTGGTCGAGCATCTCCTGCTGGATGTCGAGCACGTCGAGTCGTCCCTCCGGCCCGAGCTGCGGGGCGACGTGCAGCGACTGCAGGCCCGTCCCCGGACCGATCTCCAGGAGCCGCTCCCCCGGCCGCGGCCGCAGTACGGCGTCCGTCCGGGCAACTGTCAGGAACGGCAACGGCACGTCGAGGAGGCCGCGTTGGGCGTACGGATAGGGCGCCGTGTCGCCCAGCCACCAGGCGGCGGCCAACGCGGCGCCGACGCCGGCGGCCACCGCCCAGCGGGTCCGGGCCGGGATCGGGGCGACGGGGGCGATGGTGATGCGGTGCATGGTGTTCTCCGGTGGATTGATGTGGTCCGTGGCAGGTGGCTGGGCGGTCGGCGTCACGCGTGCCGGCTCAGCGCCCGCAGCGCCAGCCGGCCGCACAGCGCGGCGAGCGGCAGCTCGGCGCCGAGCGCCATGGCGACCGCGGTGGCGAAGTCGCCGCCCGGGGCCGCGGTCGTGGTGTCGAACCAGGCGTCCATCACAAGCAGCGTCGCGGTCGCGGCGGCTGCCAGGGCGTGCCGCCGGTCGCCGCGGGCGGCGAGGAGGCCGGTGGCGATCAGGCCGAGCGCCTCCAGCGCGTCGAGCCCGACCCAGGCGACCGGCCAGTGCGCCACGGTCGCGGTGGCCGGCAGGCCGGTGGCCAGCACGTACAGCCACGGCAGCAGGGCGAACCCGCAGGCGACCAGCAGCCACCCGGCCCGCCGCATGCCCCGCGCCGGGCGCGGCTCCTGCGCCCCTTCGTGGAGCGGGATGACCTCGGCGCGGTCCAAGCCCTCGGCACCGGCCAATTCGTCATTGCACAGTTGACGCATCGTCTTCCCCCGCTCCTCGCCGGCTCTCCCCTTCACGTGCTCCACCCTCCGCCGCACACCAGGGCGCCGTCAGTCACGCAGGGTTCCGACCCGGGGTGGAGAAAAGTGCACCCCCGGGCCGGGCGGCAGTGTCATGGCACGGGGATGGCCTGCGGCTCTACCGTTTGGCGCATGCAACTCACGACGTGGCTTCAGCCGGTGCTGGGCCGGCCGTTCCGCAGGGCGGGACACCGGACCGCGCTTCTCGCCGCCGGTCTGCCGCTCCATCTCGCCGCGGTGCCACTGTGGCTCTGGCTGCTCGGCACGATGGCGGCGTTGGTGCCGGCCCTGACTCCGCTGCCCGTGCTGTTCACGCTCGTGGTGACACCCCTGCTGACCGTCGGGCAGCGGCGGCGCTACCGGGCGCTCGTCGGCAAGGAGCTCTCGCGCCCCGCCGCACCCGGGCCGGGACGCAACTGGAAGTCGGCGCTACGTCGGCTGACCACGCGGGCCTTGTGGCGGCAGGTCTGCTACCACGCCGTGGCGGGTCCGCTGTTCGCCGTCCTGGACCTCGCCGTCCTCGCCGTCTGGGCCGTCGCTCTCGTGGCCGCCTCCCTCTACGTGTGGATCTGGGCGCTGCCCCCGCAGTGGCGGGTCACCGACGTCGCGTACACCACGCAGGCCGCGTACATCACCGCCGGCGGTCTCGCCCTGCTGTTCCTCGGGCCCCGGCTGACCGGCGCTCTGGTGCGGCTGGAGACCCGGGCGGCCGAGGTCCTGCTCGGCCCCAGCCGCACGGAGAAGCTGGCCCGCCGGGTCGCCGACCTCGCCGAGAGCCGGGCCGGCGTGCTCGACGCCGCCGACGCCGAGCGGCGGCGGATCGAGCGCGACCTGCACGACGGCGTGCAGCAGCGCCTCGTCTCACTCGCCGTCAACCTGGGCCTGGCCAGGGCCACCCTCGGCGACCTGCCGGCGGACGCCCGCAAGGTGATCGACGAGGCGCACCGCGAGGCGAAGGAGGCGATCGCCGAGCTGAACAACCTGGTGCGCGGTCTGCATCCGGCCGTCCTTGAGGACCGCGGCCTCGACGCCGCGCTGTCCGGGGTCGCCGCCCGCCTCCCGATCCCGGTGCGCGTGGCAGTGGACCTGCCGCAGCGCCCCTCACCCACGGTCGAGGCCGTCGCGTACTTCGTGGTCTCCGAAGCCCTGACGAACGTGGTCAAACACGCCCAGGCGACCCGGGCGGACGTGACCGTGGACCGGATCGGGGAGACACTGCTGGTGGTCGTCGCGGACGACGGAGCGGGCGGCGCGGATCTCGCGGCGGCCGGCGGCACCGGGCTCGCCGGGCTCGCCAAGCGCGTCGCGTCCGTCGACGGCACGTTCTCCTGCCGCAGCCCCGCCGGGGGGCCGACCATCATCACCGTGGAGCTGCCGTGCGCGCCGTGATCGCCGAGGATTCCCTCTTGCTGCGCATCGGTGTGGTCAAGGTGCTGGAGGCGGCCGGCTTCGAGATGTGCGCACAAGTCGCCGACGCAGAAGGGCTGCTGGCGGCCGTCGAGGAGCACCGGCCCGACATCGCCGTGGTCGACGTGCGCATGCCGCCCGGCTTCACCGACGAGGGAGTGCGCGCCGCGCTGGTGATCCGCCGCCAGTACCCGCGTACCGCCGTGCTCCTGCTGTCGCAGTACGTGGAGGAGCGGTACGCCGCCGATCTGCTCGCCGCCAACACCTCGGGCGTCGGCTATCTGCTCAAGCAACGGGTCGCCGACGTCGAGGAGTTCGCCGAGGCGGTACGCCGGGTGGCGGCCGGCGGCACCGCGCTCGACCCGCAGGTCGTCGCGCAGCTGCTGGTGCGCCGGCACAGCGATCCGCTCGACCGGCTGACACCGCGCGAGCGGGAGGTGCTGGAGCTGCTGGCGGGCGGCCGGTCCAACTCCGGCGTCGCCGCCGAGCTGGTCGTGAGCGAGAGCGCGGTCGCCAAGCACATCAACAGCATCTTCACCAAGCTCGACCTGCCCAAGGCCGACGCCGACCACCGCCGCGTCCTGGCGGTGCTGCGCTTCCTGGGCGTTGCGACCGCATAGTGCGCGATCACGCCCGCACGCCCAGTTCCCTGTCAAGTCAATCTGTTCAGAGTGTCTCTTGGGCCCAGCGGGGCCAACTCCAATGCCTGCCGCATAGGGCGCACGGGCGGCCGTTGCTGGGTACGGCGGGGTGGCGTGTGCACTGCTGTGCTCCCGTGCGACTGGTTGATGTGGTGTGCCGTCGGTGCGCTGGCGGGAAGAACCCGCCCATCGGCGGTCCCGACGATCGCGTAGCAGGTCGCTACCGGGCACGGAAGCGCACCATCGCAGGGCCTCGCCCCGCTGGGCGTGCTCGTCGATGCCCAGCATCACAACCGTGGGCTGGGGAACGCCTGCTCCCTGAGCGCCGGCAAGGAGCACGGGCTTCGGTCTGCCTTCCGCAGTAGCACCGTGGTGCGCCCGAGCATCGGCCGGCCGCCGGAGGCCAGGGCGCGCACCACCAGGCGTCCGGGCACCTGCGGCTTGCAGCCGCGAGCCAGGTACACGCTGGTGCACGTCAACACCCTGCTCCTCCAGGACATCCTCGCCGAGGAGAAGTGGCAGAAGAGGCTCACCGACGCCGACCGGCGGGCCCTGTCCCCGCTGTTCTGGACGCACGTGAACCCTACGGCCGGTTCGAGCTGGACATGAACTCCCACCTCGACCTCCTCGCCGTCGTAGCGGCCTCGGTGCCCGGCCCCCGCAGCGGCGACCCGGGCACAGCCCCGGTGTGATGGGCTGCACCGGGGCCGGCCGCCGTCAGGGCCTCCCGGGCTGCCTCGGGCAGCCCGGGAGGGGCCGGTGTCCGGGGAGGGGCTCAGTCGGCCTGGTTGTCAATCCGCTTGGGCAGGCAGAACATCAGGGCCCACATCAGCGAGAGGAGGCCGGCGACCCACCACAGCACGGTGGTGAACGCGTCGCGGTTGGGTCCGGCGTCGGGCGAGCCGCCTGTGGTGGCGAAGAACACCAGGGCGGTCAGGGTGGTGCCCAGGGCGACACCCAGGTGGAAAGCGGTGTTGAAAAGGCCCGAGGCGGCCCCGGCGTTGTCGTGCGGGACCTTGGCGAGCGTCATGTCGGCGAGAGGGCCGCTGACCATCCCGAGGCCGAACCCGATCAGGACCACCGGGGCGGTCATCCCCAGCAGGGTCAGGTTCGCCTGGCCTGCGGCGATCTGAAGTCCGTAGCCGGCCATCGCGGCGATCGCGATGAGGGCTCCGGCCTGGGGAAGGCGGCGAGCGAAGCGCCCGGCGCTCTTCGCTGCGATGGCCGCTCCGGCCAGCTCTCCGATGGAGAGCAGGACGAAGGCCCGGGCCGCGTCGAGGGGACTCATGCCCAGTCCGCGCTGGAGGTAGAGGGTCCAGGTCATGAAGAACAGCCCGCACAGCAGGCCGTGCATCAGCTGTGCGGCCGCGCCGCCGGAGAACCGCCTGCCTTGGAAGAGGGACAGTGGCAGGAGGGGTGCGTTGTTCTGCTTGCGCCGCTGGTGGCGCAGGAACGCAATCAGCGTGAGGAGACCGGCGGCGAGCAGGGCGAAGATCCACAGCGGCCAGTGAAGGAGATGCCCCTCGCCGAGAGGGAAGATGATCATCATGATGGCCAGTGCGGACAGCGCCATGCCGGTGAGGTCGGGCCGGTCGGCCTTCTTCTCGGTCGACTCGGGGATGAACCCGCGCCCCAGGAGGATCACGGCGAGGCCGACGGGCACGTTGATCAAGAAGATCGGCCGCCAGGACAGCCCGAGCAGGTCGGCCTCGGTGACCAGGCCGCCCAGCACCGGGCCCAGGACGTTGGCGATGGAGAGGACCGCCCCGTACAGGCCGAAGGCTTTGCTACGGTTCCGGCCCTCGAAGGTGACGTGGAGGGTGGCCAGGACCTGCGGGATCATCAGCGCCACTCCCGCGCCCTGGAGTGCGCGGGAGCCGATCAGCACGCCGGGGCCGGTGGCCAGGCCGCACAGCAGCGAGGCCGTGGTGAACACGACGGTGCCGATGAGGAGCAGCCTGCGCCGGCCGTAGAGGTCGCCGAGACGCCCGCCGGTGATCAGCCCGATGGCGATGGGCAGCGAGTAGCCGGTGGTCAGCCACTGCAACGCGGCCGGTCCGGCACCGGTCGACTCCTGGATCGAGGGCAGCGCGGTCAGCACGACCGACTGGTCCAGGATGTCCATGAGCTCGGCGGTCAGCAGCACCAGGAGCGCGATCCGGGCCGCCAGGGCCATTCTCGGGTCGGAGGGTGCTGGGTGGTTCGAGGGCTGGGTGGTGTGCTCTGGCTCGTTGCCGAGCGCGGAAGAAGACACGACGGGAAAACTCCTGATCCAAAGGAATCGGGGAGCCCTGCCGACAGCCGCACCGGGGGCCGGAAAACACCAAAGCCCGGGGCAGAGGCAGAGCTGCACCCGGGACAGAAAACTGCGGGGAACGGTGACGCAACTCAGACCAGCGCGACGTCCGCCCCCGGACACGTGCGACACAACAGCACGCGGGGAACACGGACGACTACACGGACTGGGCTATAGGAAGTCACCTCAAGATCGGCACGGAAGGAACAGGAAGTCCGCTCGCTGCCGCCGGAAGCACCGGCACAGGAACGTGTTCACGGTACGGCAACCCCGGCCCCCCTCGCACACCAGATACCAGGTTCTCAGTGGACGGTTCGTGAGTCTTTGAGTCGTCCTGTGGTCGCCTGATGGTGTGAGGCGGGGCGGAATCCACGGATCCGCGGTATGGGGTCTGCTGGGGTTGGCGGGGTGAGTGAACGCAAGCCGTACCCCAGCGACTTATCGGACGAGCAGTGGTCGTTGATCGAGCCGGTGATCACCGCACGGAAGGCCCGGCACCGCTCGGTCAGCGGTCATCAGGGCGCTTACGACATGCGGGAGATCGTGAACGCGATCCTCTATCAGGGGCGGACCGGCTGCCAGTGGGCCTACCTCCCGCACGACCTGCCGCAGAAGGGTGCGACGTACTACTCCTTCGCCGCCTGGCAGGACGACCCTGGTGGTGCTGGACACCCGGAGTGTCCACGCGGCCGTCGGGGTCCCCGCCGCCGCGCCCGGCTATGATCCGGCCCAACAGGTGCCGGGCTTTCTGCAGTTGACGCCACGATCCGGACCACGCACGGGCCAACTCCCTCCCGACGGTCTCCTCGGCCGCCATCACAGCAGGTGAGCACCGCTATGGGCGCTGTACCACCAGGAGACCAAGAACCTCATCGTGAGCTACTCGCCGAAGAAGCTCGGGTTCTTCTAGGGGCCCGAGAAAAGGCGCCTGACCTGGTCTTTTGCCCGTCAGGCGCCTTTCGCTCGGCCGACACGGGCCAGCGCCCGGTTTACGCGTAACTCCCGGTTTCTCGCACTGCTATCCCACTCCTGACCAGCTGTTCCGGACCAGTCGCGGACCAAAACCCCGGCTCACCCCCCAGGCGCCGTGTCCTGGCTGACGCGGTCCCACTCCTTCATCGACTGCTCGATGAGGCGGTTGGCTGGCGTGGTGGCGGAAGAGGACTTCGATGCTCTGGCCCGCGCGGCGAGCGCATTCGGCCGGGTCCACACCGGAGTAGAGCCAGAACGAGATCCCGGCGTGGCGGAGGTCGTAGGGTCGCTTGGCCAGGCCGGAGGCGAGTTCGGTGCGGGTCAGGACGAAGGGTTCACCGTCACGCGCCGCTGTCAACAGCTTTGAGCGCCTGCTGTCGGCGAGCCCGAAGCTCATGAATGACTCTGATTTTCCCGCCCGTTGACCGTCCACCGCACCATATAAGGCTTGCACCGATCGAGGCGCTCGCGTATGCGCAAGAAGCGACCGTTGTAACTCATCGCCAAGTGTCGGAATCTCTCTCACAGTTTTCCCACCAGGCGTCCAGGTCTGCGCGACGGCACCTGAGTTCACCATCGGACAACTTGATCATGCGGGGCGCTTGCCCGCGGGCGCGCATTCTGCAGAACGCCGACGGACTCATACGGATCTCCGCCAGAACCTCAGCGATCTTCAGCGCCGGAGGACGAGCCATGCAATAT
Source organism: Streptomyces sp. VTCC 41912 (assembly GCF_045799175.1). Lineage (NCBI taxonomy): Bacteria > Bacillati > Actinomycetota > Actinomycetes > Kitasatosporales > Streptomycetaceae > Streptomyces > Streptomyces sp. VTCC 41912. Next base: position 257,776 of record NZ_JBJMAB010000010.1, on the reverse strand, counting down.
CACCTACGTAGCGAGAAAGGCTTCATGCCGGAAACCCGGGAGCACATCGATACACAGCACAGATCACCCGCGCGTCGTGGACGGCATCGCCCAGGGACGTGGAGGTCGCTGGGGCATAGACGCGGTCGGCGAAGCCGTCACGGTGTGGTGCTCTCTCCCGCTGGACGGAGCGCCGGCATGACCGCCCCGCCCCGGCCCGTGGACGCGGCACATCGGCTGCGCGGCGTTCGCACGGCGCACAACGACCACATCGCCGAGCTCTTCCCGCGCCATCAACGTCTGGTCAGCTACGTCATTCGGTCGCCCGGCGCCGATGTCTCCGCCGTACTGTCGGAACTGCGCACGCTGGCAGAAGGGCACGGCCGGTACGTCGGATACGACATCACCGACGAGGCCGCGTGCAGCCTCCGCAGGCGGGACGGCTACGCCGAGGCCCTCGACCTGGTCCACCGCGGTCGGGCCCACGGCCTCGTCGTCCCGAACCAGGCGACCATCTCCGAAACGTCACGCGTACGCAAGAGAGGTCCATTGGTTCGGCGAGCGCAACGCACTGCTCTACGTCCTTGATCCCGAGGAGGCCAAATGAAACGTCCGACTGACGGGCCAACTGCGCTGGGCTGCGAACCGACCTCGACAACCGCACCCATCACGCCTTGGGCGACTGGTAGATGGTGGCGGCCATCGCTCCCAGTTGCTTGTTGGCCTTGAGCGCGAGGTCGATGGCCTCGCTCACGGAGTCACTGGGCACCGGAATGTTGTTCACGTAGATCGCGAAGGCGTAGCGGCGGCCGTCCTTCGCATCGATATAGCCTGCGAGCGCCTTCGTGCCGAGAGCCAGCTTGCCCTGGTAGGAACTGACCAGGGTGCCAGTCTTCGCACGGATGTGTCCTGCGGCGGGATCGGTGCGCTCGATGACGTCGGCAAGCGAACCGTCGACGCCCATGCTCGGCATGGAGTCGTAGAAGACGTCGAAGTCGTCCTGTCGTGCCAGGTGCCGCAGCAGCGCCACCTGGGCAGTCGGCGTCGCCTTGTCGCCGGGGAGGCCCTGGGCATCGACGAGGCTCACTGAATTCGGATCCACACCTGAGTGAGCGAGGAACTCCTTCTCGATCTTCATGCCGTCCGCATAGGTTCGTTGCCCGTTGTGTGCTGCCATCAGCGGCGGCAGAAGGTTCGCCCCGAGATTGTGGCTGACCTTGTTGATCAGCTTTGCGTACTCCTGGAAGGGCGGAGAAGTGTAGGTCGCCGATACGGGCAGCGAGCTCACTTCCGCCGACGGAGGAAGCTTGCTGTCGGGGTTCGCTCCCCGCGAGGGGGCGGATACGCTGACGCCGTTTCTGGCGAGTGCCTCGATGAGGACGGTGCGGGCGAACGCCGCCGGGTCGGGAACCTGGTAGGTCGTCACGAAGGGAGCCTTCACGTCCGCGGGCACGGAACCTCGGACCCGAATATGACCAGGACTCACGCTTTCGGTCGTCACCGTCGGCTTGCTTCCGGCGGGTGTGGTCGTCACCTGCGCGTCGACGCCGAAGGCGGCCGTCTTCGGGCGCCAGTCGACCTTGGCTGGCTCGCCGGGTGCGCCCGGCGTGATGAGCACGTCGATCAGGTTGTCGTTGACGAGGGTCGGAGTGACCGGCACTCCGCCGATCGACACCGGATCCCAGAGTCGGTTGTCGATCACCACGTCGCCGTCGACATGGCGGACTCCACTGGCCGCGACCTGTCGGGCCAGCTCGTTGACACCCGCCAGCGGATCCTCTTCGGTGATGGTCGCCATGCCGGGTACGGCGTTGGCGTCGTAGTGGTCGAAGTCGGGGACGTCCAGTCCGCCTGACGCGGTGGTCCGCCCACCCAGTGCCAGATCACCGCTCCCGACCAGGATGAGATCGCCGGAGAGCCGCCCGTCCGCGGAGACCGTACCCGAATGCACCACGGGCGTACGGAAGCGATGGTCGTCACCCAGGACATCGAGCGCAGCACTGACCGCGAAGGTCTTGGCCGTCGAACCGGTCATGAACTGAGAATCGGCGCCCTTGGATTGGACGACCTTCCCCGTCTGCACATCGGCGACCTGCAGGCCCCACTGGCCCGACGACCACGGCGCGGTACTCATGAGCTTCTGCAGGTCGGCGCTTACCCGTGCAGCACCCGGTGCCGGAGAGGCCGAGTTGTCCGTGGAGTTGTGGGAGCACGCCGTCATCGCCACGGCAGCCGTCATCGAAGCGGCGAGCGCCAGGGCTGTACGCCGCCGTACCCGAGGGGTCTTGATTCCGGAGAGGGAGTTGCTTGACATTCGTTCTTTCCTGCTCGACTTTCGCGCTCGATCGAACGCTTCCGGCCTGGTTGCTGCGCGGCGGCTAGGACTTCCCGCCCTTGCCGATGGCGATGCTGCCGTTGCGGGTCCGGACGGCCACGGAATGGCCGCTCGCGTCGTCCTTCACGACGTTCACGGTGACGTCGCCCTTCTTCGCGGCCGTGCGGACCGCGTACTTCGATTCCGGCAGGCCCAGCTCGACGTTGCCGTCCCTGCTCTGCACGTCGACCAGGTCGGGCACGGCGCCCAGGCCCAGGTCGACGTTGCCGTTCCGCGACGTGACGCTGACGGACCGGGCGGAGATCCCGTCGCCCTCGATGCTTCCGTCGCCGCCTTCCAGGGCCAGCTTGGCTCCGTGGAGGTCCGTCAACCGGACGTCGCCGCCGGCGGTCCTGGCCGAGAAGTCCGCGGTGAAGCCGGTGGCCTCGATGCGCCCCTTGCCGCTCTCGGCGGTGACGGCGACGGCGCGCGGCACCTTCACGGTGTACTTCGCGCTGCAGTCCACCGAGATCCCCGTGCAGTCCAGCGAGAGTGTGAGCGTGCCCCCTTCGAGCTGCCAGCCGGACCCCACCTCCCCGCCAACCTTCCTGCCGCTGACCCGTCGTTCCACCTGAACGCCCTCGATGTCGGCGGCCACCAGCGCGAGGTCGGCGGAACCGGAGTTGACGGTCAGGCTGCCACCGGCGAAGTCGAAGGACTTCGATTCCACGGTCGCGTCGGCCGATGCGCCGTCCGTGGTGCAGGCCGTGGCGGCGAGGCCGAGGAGCGCGGCTCCGCCGAAGGCGAGAAGCGTGCGCGTGGTCGGTTTCATCGAATTCTTCCTTCGTCAACGAACATGGTGGTGTGGATTCCCGCACCCCGGTTCACGAGCGCAGCGCCCGGACCGCGACCGTGCGCGACACCCGGGCCGCCTGCAGGACCAGCGCGAGGCAGGTGGTGACCAGCGTCCCGGCGGCGAGCGCCCCGAGCGTGGCCCAGGGGAGGCCCGCCAGGAGCCGGACGACGTCGATCCGGGCTCCCAGGGCGATGGTGAGACTCGACACGGCGACGAACAGCGTGCCGAAGACGATCGCCGTCCCCGCGTAGATCGCCCCCTCGTAGACCATCGACCGGGTGACCACGCCCGGCCGTGCACCGGCCACCGTCACGACGGCGGAGTCACGGGCGCGCTCCCGTCCGACGAGGGCGATCACGGCGAGGCCCCCGACCCAGGACACGACGAAGACCCAGCCCAGCACGACCAGGATGTTGTCCAGCCCGGCGCTGCCTTTGGGCATGGCCTTCCCCATCACCATGAAGAGGCCGACGAACGACAGGGAGAGCGCGAAGGGCAGCACCGTGGTGACGCTCCTCGTCGCGCGGGCCCGGCACGACTGCACGGCAAGGTGCCAGGCGACGCCGCGCGAGGGCACCAGCGCCGTCCAGAGCTTCATCAGCGGGGTGAGCACCCACGGCCCCATCAGCAGCAGCAGGCAGACGAGGAAGAGGTTCCCGGCGAACGCGAAGGCCGTCCGCTGGGCGAGCCCGCCCTTGAGTTCGAGCCCCAGGCCGGGGACCCACATCCCGACCACACCGGCGAGCAGGCACAGGGCGAGGCCACCGCGGGCTGCGCCCGGCCGCGCCGGGGGATCGGAGAAGTCCCGGAAGGCGCGCATCTCCGGCGTCCTGGCGGCCCGCCGGGTGACGCCCCAGCCCCCGAGCAGGCACGGAACCAGTCCGAACAGCAGGCTCACGCCGACGTACCAGAACCGGAATCCGACCGAGGCCCCGTGCAGTTCGAGACCCGCCCCCTTCCACTGCGCGAGGGCGACACCCGCGACCAGCAGGGCGAGCGGTGCGGCCAGCGCGCCGGCCACCGCGCCCAGCACCACCATCTCCGTCCGCAGGATGAACCTGACCCGGTGGCGCGGAATCCCGAGGATCACCCACAGGGCGTGCTCGCGCCGCTGGGTCGTCAGCGTCAGGCCGACCGCGGAGGCGACGATGCCCACGGCGGCGAGCACGGTGAAGAAGACGATGTTGCCGCCGAGGGCGATCGACGCGGAGCCCATCCGTGCGTCACCCGCCGCCCGCGCCGCCGAGACGGCGGTGAACATCGCGATGGCCGAGCCCGCCGAGCACGCCGCGCCGACCGTGGCGCACAGGAGCGTCCACCACCACATCGACGCCCGCAGGCGGATGTCCGACAGCACGAGCCGGATCACGACTCCTCCCCGCCCGCCTCGTCCGCCGACTGCGCCGCGAGGACGGCGTCGCCCACCGCGCGGGAGTCGCCGCCGGGGATGACGGCGTGTACCCGCCCGGACCCCATCACCACGACCTGATCGGCCCGCGCGGCCGCATGAGGGTCGTGGGTGACCATGAGCACCGTGCTCCCCTGCGCGGGAAGCGCCTGCAACCAGTCGAGCACCACCTGACCCGACTTGAGGTCGAGCGCACCCGTCGGCTCGTCGGCGAAGACGATCCGCGGCTGGTTCGCCACCACTCGGGCCACCGCGACGCGCTGGCGCTCGCCACCGGAGAGGCGGTCGGGGCGTCGCCGCGCGTGCTTGGCGATGCCGAGCCGCGCCATGGCGTCCTCGACCCGCGCCCTGGGCACCCGGCGGCCGGCGAGCCGCGCCGGCAGGGCGATGTTGTCCTCTACCGTCAGCGAGCTGACGAGGTTGTACTCCTGGAAGACGAAGCCGATGTTCTCGCTGCGGAACGCGGCCTGCTTGCGGGGGCTGAGTGAGCGGACGTCCGTCCCGAGGATCTCGACGGACCCCGCGGTCGCCCGCTCCAGCCCGGCCGTGCAGAGCAGGAGCGTCGACTTGCCCGAACCGGAGGGGCCGACGAGGGCGGTCAGCTGGCCTTCGGGAATCTCCAGGTCGATGTCGTGCAGGACGCGCGTCGTCTCGCCCCGGCGGCCGGGAATGGGGAATTCCGTCCGAAGGCCGCGCAAATGAATACACGGCACGGGAGCGGTAGTGGAAATCGGCATGAATCAAGGAAAGCAGGGCCGGGCAGTGGAGTGCACGGGTGCCTGCACTGCTATTGGAGGTAGACTTGGATCTACCGCCCGACCGATCCGAACTGTGCGAAAATTTTGATCATGGCGCAGATTCGTGTTGCCCGGAGGCTGCTGACCGAATTCGTCGCAGCGGCCGCCTTTCCGATTCTCCTGATTTCCGTTCTCGCTGTGCCGGTCTCGGTTCCGGTGGTGGCCGAACTGGACCGCTCCAGGGCGCAGTGGTGCGGAGTCCGGACGATGCCGCTGCGACCCGCCGACCGCAGCTGGCCGCAGTGGGTGGCCGGTCGGCTGCGGGCACGGTCGGTGTGGAGGACCGACCTCCCCGTGTTCGTCACCGCCGCGCTCCTGTCCGCGCTCTCGCTGTTGGTGGGCTTCTTCGGATTCTTCGGCGCTCTGGCGCTGGTTTTCTCCCCCGTCTTCTGGGGTTTCGGCATCGCCGCGAAAGTCGGCCCGTTCACCCCGGCCGCACTGTGGGAAACCCTCGTGGCGGTGCCCGCGGGAATCGCCCTCGGTGCGGTCGCCGTGGGCGCGCTGGTCGGCATCTCCCTGCTCCGCGACCTGCTCCTGCGGGCCTTCTCGGGGAGCCGGAACCCCGACCTGCTCGCGAAACTGGAGGAACTCCGCGCCAGCCGGGCCTCGCTGACGGCGGCCTTCGAGAACGAGCGCCGGCGCATCGAGCGTGACCTGCACGACGGCGCCCAGCAGGAACTCGTCGCCGTCGTCATGCGCCTGGGAATCCTGGAAGCCGCAGCGACGGCCACCGACCAGGAACGGATCGTCCAGCTGGCCCGCCAGGCCCAGGCCCAGGCGGAGCGCGCGCTCGAACGGCTGAGGGAGACGGTGCGCGACATCCACCCCAGCGAACTGAGCGATCTCGGTCTCATCGCCGCCGTCCGGGAACTGGTGGCCAGATCACCGTTGCAGGTCGAACTGACCAGCACCGGTACGGACGCCTGGCTCTCCTCGCCGATCGCCACGGCCGTGTACTTCACGGTCTCCGAGGCCCTGACGAACATCGCCAAGCACGCGGGCGTCGGGAGCGCCCGGATCGAGATGCGGTGCACCGAGAGCGGCGTCCGCGTCCGGGTGGGCGACGACGGCGCCGGCGGCGCGCGGATCAGCACCCGATCCGGGCTCTCCGGGCTGCGTGAGCGGATGCGGAGCGTCGGTGGGAACCTCGAAATCATCAGCCCGCCGGGCGGCGGAACGGAGGTCGTGGCATCCGCCCCCGCCCAACCCCCGTGGTGACGGAATTCGACAGGGAAAAGCGATGGGAAATCGATTGTGAGAATCATCCTGGCGGACGACAGTCTGCTGATTCGCGCCGGAATCCGGGAGATCCTGGTTTCCAGTGCCCACGACGTGATCCGCGAATGCGAGGACGCCGACGAACTGGTCGCCGCTGTCGACGACCTCGCCGCCGCCGGAGCCGCCCCCGACCTGGTGATCACGGACGTTCGCATGCCGCCCGGGAACACCGACGACGGACTCCGGGCCGCGATCGACATTCGGTCGCGGCACCAGGACCTGCCGGTACTGGTCCTCTCCGCCTACGTCACGGGCCCGTACGTGCGCGAACTCCTGAACGGCCCGGGCGCCGACGGCGCAGTCGGCTACCTGCTCAAGGAGAAGGTGGGCAGAGTGGCGGACTTCCTGCGGGCCGTCGAGACGGTCTCCGGCGGCGGAGTGGTGATCGACCCCGAGGTGGTTCGCCACGTCACCCGCGCCGACCCGCCGCGGGGCCCGCTCGCCCGGCTCACGGCCCGCGAACAGGAGGTGCTCGCTCTCATGGCCGAAGGCCGCTCCAACCCGGAGATCGCGGCAGAGCTGTTTCTCTCGGGCGCCGCCGTGGCCAAACACGTGGGGAACGTCTTCCTGAAACTCGGCATGCCCTCCGGCGAGGACAATCGCCGGGTGAAGGCCATCCTGACCTGGTTCGAATACAACTAGGACTTCAACGCCGTTGCGTTTACCGGCGGCGGCGTGACGCAAGTCCGTCTTCCATGACGTGGATCTCGACGGAAAGGGCGTAGGTCTGGGTGGTTCGCGGGTGTTTTCCTGTGTTCGGCCCGTACTTGCTCGTTGGGTTCTTGCGGCTGCGGGCCTTGACGCGCTGGCGCCGCGCGGTGGGCAGCAGGTCGTCCAGGACCATCCGGCCGATCGGTCCGAAGCTACGGCGAAGTGACGAGAAGTTCTCCGTAGTCAAGGTGACGCTTGATCAGGTGGTGCGGGGCCGGGCCCGATGCAGTTGCCGGGTGACCTCGCCACCGATCGGTTCCGCCGGGACCGCCACTCTCCGCGGCAGCCACCTCAGCGGAGACACGGCTCGGCGCTTCCCGCAGCGTGACCGGTGACAGAAGCAGGCCGCCAGCCGGATCCGGGCGACCCTTGACCTCCGACAAGTGATCTTGACCGGTTGCCAGGCGGCTTTGACCGTTCCTAGTCACGACCGCTGGTGGTCCGGTTCCCGCTCCGGCGCCGGCGCTTGTGGGAGCGGCGCACCAGCTCGCTCGCGGCGAGCGTCACGGTCGCCACGCGGCGGACCCAGCGGGGTCCGCCGTGCTCCGCCCAGAGCACGCATACACACCCGCCGACGGCGAGCATCACGACGCCGAGCAGCAGCAGATTGATCATGTTCTTCCCCCTTGCGTTCAGTTGTACGGCCCTGTTGATGGTCTCAGACAAGATCTCGTGTCAGAGGACAACCATGCGCAGCATCTGCCAGGTCGCCGACGGCGACGGCCAGCCGGCCCCGCGCGCCCGCTGAGAGCTTCTGCCACCGCAGCACCGCCGAACTCGAACCCTCGACCGCCGTCATGGACGCGTCGGCTTCAGCCTCCACGATCTGCGCGACCGGCACGCCGGCGGCGGTGTTCTTGTAGGCGGTCTCCCACGGCCGGCGGAGGTACGTCAGTTCGCCGTCGAGGATCAGGACGGGTCGCTGGATGGCCTCCCATTCGGGAACGGTGGCTCCGTCGAAGAACGCCTCCGGCGGCGGGCGCATGTGGGCGGACCAGGCACTGCACCCGGTCGAGCCGGACGGGCGGAACCGCCGCTCGTGTGGAGCGGGCGCGAAGGGCCAGCGCCACTACGACTGGGCGTGGATCGCCACCGGCCCAGGCCCATGGCGCAGGCCCCACGGGAGAGAGGCCGGGCTTGATGCCTGGAGGCAAGAGGCCCGGCCGGTGGCCCGGCGCTCAGTGTGATCAGCGAGGAGGTGCGGGTCAGCGCATGTAGTACATGTGCAGCGCGTCCTGGTAGACGATCAACGTGGGGGCGTCTTTGGTCAGGTTGGCAACGAGCGGCTTGGGGTCGAAGTCAACATGCCCCCCGCTTTCGGTGATTCGCTTGTACTCGTATGCGTCGTCGCCCCTTCGGACGAAGTACCACCTGCCGTCGTAGAAAGCCACTGCGGTGGGCCCGTTGCCCGCTGGCCAGTGACCGGTTGACCATTGCACCCCGCCCGAGCCGAAGCCGTAGGTCCAGCTGTCGCCATTGGCAAAGCAGACGTACTTGACGTTGAGGGGTTCCAGCAGAACACGCACCCCGGCGCTCGTTCCCGGGCCGCCCGTGGCCGTCTCGTTCGTGATCCTTTGGGGTGCACTCCAATCGGCGCCGTCGAACGTGGTGCCCTGCACGGTTTCGTCGGGGGCACGGTAGGAGCAGTGGAGTTTTCCGTTCAGTTCGCACATGGCCGGTGCGTGCGTGGTCGCCATGCCGGACATGGGGACGGGGGTGCTCCAGACGTTGCCGTCGTAGGAGATCCGATGGAGAGTACCGTCCATGGCGCGGTAGACGCAGTACAGCATCCCGTCGAGGGCGGCCAGCGCGGGGGTGTTGGGGCTGCGGATGTCCAGGGTCTGGTCGGGTAGCCAGTCGACGCCGTCGGTGGAAGCGGACCATTGGAGGTTGTCGCCGATCAGGGCGCGGTGGACGCAGTGGAGGCGGTTGTTGTAGATGGCCATGGCGGGCGGGTTGGCGCCGGAGTGGAGGTTGACGGCGACCGGGGTGCCCCAGCCTTCCTTCGTGGTGAAGCTGATCCGCATGAGGTTGGAGACCATGCGGGTGCTGAGGGTGCCGCGGACGAAGAGGTTGGTGACTTCGAGGTCGGGGACGTTGACGGTGACGAGGCTGGTGAGGGTGCGTTCGACGGTGGTGTTGCCGGACTGGGCGATGCCGCGCAGGTAGAAGGGGGTGGTCTGCTTGAGGTTGGGGACGGTGTAGGTGCGGACGTTGGTGACGTCGATCTCGGCGGTGCCGTAGAGGAGCTTGTAGGTGGCGTTGTCGGACGCTTCCCAGGTGAGGGTGGTGCTGCCGCTGTGTTCGAGGGCGATGGGGTCGGCCTTGAGGTTAGCGAGGGTGAAGTCCGGGGGGAACTTGCCGACCGTGAGGGTGTCGACGTCGTCTCGCCAGTTGGTGGTTCCTTCCCGCCGCCAGCTGACGATGACGGTGAGGGGAACGGATCCGACCTGGCGGTTGATGGGGATGTTGCGGAGCTGGATGGTCACGCCCTGACCGGGCTCGACGGTGGCTGTGCCGCCGGGGGCGTTGAAGACGATTTCCTGTTCGGCTTCGTTGTGGGCGGGTGGCCAGCTGGAGCCCTCGTGGTTGACGGTGGCTTCGATGTCACGAAGGTGCTCGGTCAGTGAGTGGGCGAGGTCGCCGACAGGGAAGCCGACGGTGATGCGTTGGATCTCGATGGTGTTGAAGTTCAGTGCGCTGCCGACGATGACGATGTCGCCGTGTTCGAGGGCGCCTTGAGCCGGCGATACCCGCAACGGGTCGGGCTGAGTGGTCAGTTCGTAGACGAGCCCGGACTGGTCGGCGGAGGCGGGTGCGGCGCCGTCGGGAGCGGCGACGGTCTGGGAGACGGTCAGGCTCATGCGTGTTCTCCGGGGGTGTGGTCGGTGCGGGCGGCGGGGGCGGTGACGGCGTCGCCGAGCAGGAGGTAGCCGGACCGTAGGTCAGGGTGGGTGAACGGGGTTGCGGTGGGTTCCGGGGAGGCCAGCGGCAGGGTGCGCCATCCGTCGGTGGTGGGTTCCGCCCAGGTCCAGGTGCCGGCCGCGGTGGCGGGGGTGGGGATGAGGGCGGTGCCGTGGGCTTCGTCGGCCAGCAGTGGCCCGGCGCGGAAGGCGACGGCCATACGGGCCAGGGCGCGGACGGTGAATTCCTGGGGGATGTGGACGGTGCCGGTGGGCAGGACGTCGGTGGTGGCGTGCACGGGCACCCGCGGGTCCACCAGGAGCGTGGTGTGTACAGGGTCTCCCGCGAAGGAGACGGTGAAGGGGGGTTCGCCGTCGGTGGGGATGGGGTGCAGGAAGCCGTCGTGTTCGCCGACGGGGTCGACGACGGTGTCGAGACGGTCGTAGTCGTCATTGGTGATCATGGCGATGAGGCCGTCGTCGGTGCGGTGGGGGTCGCCGAGGCGGACGAACCAGGGGTAGTCGCTCAGGGCGGGTGGGGGCGGGTCGGCGACCTGGCTCCAGGCGACGGTGGTGCGGGCCGGGCCGCAGAGTTCGAGGTCGAGGCGGGTGCGGACGAGGGCGAGTGGACGGCCGAGGAGGAATCCGAGGCTGGGGTCCTGGGGGCCGTCGGGGTCGATGGTGGTGAGCGCGTCGTCCAGGGTCGCGCGGACGGCGTGGAGCACGGCGGGGCCTCGGCGGCGGATCGCGTCGAGGAAGGCGTGTGCGTGGGGGGAGACGGGTTGGAGCTGGTCGAGTTCGGTGATGCGGGAGCCGGGTAGCGGGGCCCAGGCGCCGATGCGGTCGCCGCTGGGGTCCAGGACTTCCCGGAGTTCGCCCAGGGCGGTGCCGTGCGGGTCGAAGCAGACCAGGGTGCGGTCGAGGCGGTTGTTGAGCAGCCACGCGCACACGGGGTTGGCGCCCGGGGTGAGGGTGACGTCCTCGTCGTGGGTGGCGGCGAGGAAGTCGAAGCGCAGGCGGGCGGGCTGGAGGAAGCGGGGGCCGAGTTCGATCAGCCGGGCGGGGGCGAGGGGGTCGGTGGGGTGGTCGGGGATCAGGGAGTCGGGCAGGACGGGCTCGAAGTGCAGTTCGTCCTCGATGAGGTTGACGGCGCGGCCGAAGCGGTCCACGACGGACAGGCGGGTGAAGGCCAGTTGGCCGGCGCGCAGTTCGTGGAAGACGGAGTCCTGCCAGGGCTGGCCGGGGTACTTGGGTGGGATGCCCGGTACCGGTGGGAGGGCGTCGGTGGGGCCGGTGAGGTCTTCGACTTCCTGCGGGGGCCGGCGCCAGGGGCGTGCTTCGCGCTGGCGGAGCATGGCGCCGAATCCGTCCAGGGTCTGGGAGAGGAAGTCCTCCGTGCGGGCGTCCTCTTCCAGGGTGCGGATGAGGTCGTCGGGGAGGTCGGTGCGGCCGGAGGCGTATGTCTCGATCTGGCCGGCCAGTGCGTGTCCGGCGCTGGGGGTGAGGATCTGCCGGCCCATGAGTTCGACGGGCTCGGGGATCTCCCCTGTTCCGTCCCAGCGGTAGCGGGTTCCGTCGAACTGCCAGCGTGGTGCGCCGCCCTCGGTGAAGGCCAGGGGGGTGTAGTGGGCCTTCCACATCAGGTAGAGCGGCTGCCAGGGCTGGCGCCACAGGTCGGTGCCGTATGCAGGGAGGGCACCGGTGGTCTGCTCGGGGTCGAGGGGGCCGGTGGCGCGCGCTCGGGCGAGGATGAAGAACTCGCTCAGCGCGGCCGGGGCGATGTCGGGCAGGCCACTGGTTTCGATCTGCTCGACCTCGGCGCGCACGGAGTCGGCGGTGATGGTGCCGATGGCCGTCACCAGGCGGTCGCCGGGTCGGCACGGGAGGGACGAGCCGCGGGTCAGCGGGGCGTTGAGGTGGGCTCCTTGCAGGAGGACGACCGGATCGGTGGACTGGTCGTACATCGCCCGCGGTACGCGTTCGAGCATGCTGACCGAGCGCAGCCCGGCCTGGGCGGCGTAGTCGGCAGCGCTGCGCGCGAGGTCTTCGGGAGTCTCGCCCCACGGGAGTGCGGCACGCTGCTCGGCGAGGCGGTCCGTGAGGGCCTTGACGCGGCCGGCGGCGCCTTCGGGGACGGCCGGGTCGAGTTCGTCGTCGACCACGTCGTCGAAGGAGGGGTGGCGGCGTGGGGATCGCGACAGGGCCCAGATGTCGTAGAGGCGCCCTTGCGCGGCGGTGAGCTCGCGCGCGGTGGCGTCGTGGGCGGCTTGGCGGCGGTTCAGTTCGGCGACGACCTCCTGCTCGTCGCTGCGGCGCGCGGCGAGGGCCGTGGCCGGCATGCGGGAGCGGGTCTCGGCGTCGTCACCGTCCACCACGCGCCAGGTGTAGCCGCCGGACGCGGTGCCGAAGCCCGTGTCGTGCGCGGCGCGGTCGGTCAGCGCGTCGCCGGCGCCGTCCGGGCGGTCCAGCTCATCCAGGGTGCCCAGCGCGAACGCTCGGAAGAGCCGTGCTTCGTCCGCGGCGAGCGTGCCCTGGCCGCCTTCGGGGTCCGAGAGCGTCGCGAGGGCTTCGGCGGAGCTGTTGGCCACGCACACCGTGATGCCGCTGGGGCCGGGGCAGTCGGATTCGGGGACGCCACCGCCGGGTTCCCACTCAACGCCCAGTGCGCTGCCGGTGTAGAGGGTGCGGGCGACGGCGTTGGTTGCGGTCGGGGCGAGCCATTCCAGGCGGTCCAGCACCTCGGTCAGTGGTTCACCGTCGGGGCGGGTGATGATGTCCGCTTCGGGCTGCGCGTACCAGCCGCTGACGTGGTACGAGAGGACCGCGTCGGCGGGCACGTCGTCCAACGGGTCGTGCAGCGAGAAGACGTTGTGGTTGTAGGGCTGGAAGGCGGCGAACGTCAGCAGTCCGGAGCCCAGCGCGGTCAGGAACGGCGTCCGGCCGTCGGCCGGTTCGCGCCAGGGCTGCTGTGCGGTCAGGTCGTGGGCGCGGCCGAGGAAGCTGGACTTGAGTTCCTCGCCGTCGCCTGCCGGGTCGAGGCAGGAGACCGTGCCGGGCACGATGCTCGGGCCGTCCGCGCGGGTGCCCACGTAGTCGCTCTGCACGATCCAGGCCCGGCTCTCACGGGTGTCGGTGCGGTGGCGGACCACCAGCCACCGGTTGGGGACGAGGGGGAAGTCCCCGATGCCCTCGGTCTCGTCGTGACGGCCCCGGGTGAGGGCCTGGGGCAGTTGCCACTGCAGGTACACGCCGCAGCGGCCGGGGTCGTTGCTCCAGTCCTCGAAGGTGAACGGCACCGGCTCGGGTGGCAGGTCGTCGTAGGCCAGCGCCTCGAAGTCGGCTTGCCAGCGCTGCCAGATGAAGCTGCCGTCGGTGATCCGCATCTGGTCGTTGACGGCCAGGGCCGCCATTTCCACGGGAACCACCAAGGTGGTGAGCGGGTTCATGATCCTGCCTCGTTGCTCTGCGGTCGTCACGGGCGCGTGAACTCCTGGAACTGGGGGGCCTTGATCATCTGCAGGGCGAACTGCGCCGAACTCAGCTCCACGTCACCGTGGGCCCCTCCCAAGGCGGTCAGCAGCGCGTCCCCCGGCCCTGTCACGTTCAGCACGTCGTGCCCACCCGGGCGCAGGAAGCGCGCGAACCGGTCGTCGGTCGGTTCCTCGGGGAACTCGCCCAGTGGTGCTCCCACTTCCGGCCCGGAGATCTGCCGTAGTTCGACGGTGCCGATGTCGCTGAATCCGAAGTGCAGGCCCTGGGGCGGTTCGGCCAGGGTGAAGGTGTCGATCACCTCGGGGTAGAGAAGCAGCAGCACGTCGTGCCCGTAGACCGTGCGGCGGACCGGCTCGATGATCTGCTCGCCGGAGAACGCGGTCATGATGGTCCTGGGCCAGTGCGGGACCAGGTCCGAGCGAAGCAGCAGCGCGCACGGCGGCGGCGCGGCGACGTCGGCGGCCAGTGCGTTGAGATCCGCGTCGAGCGCGTGGCCGACTCCGACGCTCAGCGCGCCGTCCACCGCGGCTCGCACCCAGGCCGGGTCGGTGTAGGCGAAGCGCAACGACTCGGCCGGCAGCATCGCGGGGTCCGGCACGAGGTGGGTGAAAGGGATCATCTCCAGGAGAGGCAGACGTGCCAACCACGCGGCGATCGGCTCCAACTCGTCGCCGACCGCATCGCTCAGGACGGCCAAGGTTCCGGCGTCGTGCAGAGTCGCGCGCAGCGCAGTAGCACTCACCGTCGGCGCTACTTGGGCGCGGGCCCTTGGGCCGCGCCGTGTCCTCTCGACACCTGTGGCCTGGAGCGTGGCGCGGAACCGGCTGCCGCCTGCATCGGTGAGCAGCCGGTCGAAACCGTCGCGCGCCTGGCGCCCTCGCAGGTCCTGCGGTGTTGCGGCCCGGCCTGTCACGGAGGTGTACGTGGCGAGGCGCCGGGCCGCGGATCGGGCGGCCTTGCGGAATTCCAGCAATGAGGTGCGGAACTCGGCATCCGCCAGGCAGAGTTGGCGTCCCAGGCTGAACGCTGCGGCGTAGCCGGCGTCGAACACGCCGTGCTGCTCCAGGTAGATCAGGCCCTCGCCCGCCGATTCCAGGCGGCTGCGCCCGTCGGCCGGGGCGGGCAGTTGTTGGGCCCGTTCGGCGGTGAGCGGGCCGCGGTAGAAGCCGAAGGACCGTTCGCCCGAGTCGAGGAGGTGCGGCACGGCCGCAGCGCCCGCGTTGAGCCGGGCCAGCATCTCGCGCTGTGCCGCATCCGGCTGCCCGGGGGGCGTGACGCGGCGGCGCAGGAGCAGGTCGGGGCGGGAGTCCGGGCCGGTGGCGAGGTTGTGGGCCAGGTCCCCGAAGCCGATACCGGTGTCGTAGACGGACTCGAACGTCCACGACCACAGCGACACCATGCGCAGTCCCTCGGCGGGCGGGGCGGTGGCGCCGTCGAGATAGCGCTCGAAGCCGTCGAGGGCCACCAAGTGGACGACGTGCATGCCGCCGTCCACGGCGGGGAACCGGTTCGCGACGACCACCGCGTTGAGGTCGTCCGGGTGCGGCTCGGGCTCCTCCTCGCCACGCGTGTGGGTGGCGTCCGGCGGGCCACCTTCACGGACGTGGGCGAGGGCCGCCATCTCCGCAGACTCCGGGGCCAGGGCGGTGAACAACGGCCCGGGGACCCGGATGGTGGTGCAGGCGCTCTCCCACTCGTCGTCGAAGATGAACTCCGGCGCGATGTGTGGTGGTTGGCCGGGCAGCGCCCGGTCCAGGAGGTGGCGGACGGTGTGGACGTCCACGGTGCCCAGCGCCTGCGGATCGTCCGGCAGTTCGCCTTCGCGGAAGACCAGCAGGGCCATCCACGGGACGCTCTTGTCCAGGCCCGGCAGGCGGCGCAGCCAGGGCAGGGCTGCGGTGTCCAAGGTGATGTGGGGAAGGATCTGGCTGTACGTGCCGCTGGCTCCCGGCAGGGGGTAGCAGGCGTGCACGTCGGTGTCGACGATGGTGAACCGCAACTCGCGTACGTCGAAGCGCTGTTGGTGGGTGGGCAGGCTGGCGCCGGTGGCGTCCAGGGTCTGCTCGACGGCGATGCGGTGCTTGCCCGCATAGACGGACGGGATGCGGTGGTCGAACAGCCGCATGCGGTGCTCGACGCTGTGGATACGGGTCATGAGGTGGGGCCTTTCAGCCGGCCGGGACGAGCAGGGGCGCCGCGGTGAAGGAGATCTGCGAGGCGCGGACGTAACCGGGCAGGGCCTCGTCGAGGGTGCCGAGGTCGACGCCGGCAGTGGTCAGGGCGTCGGCCAGCGCGCTGCGGGCCGCTCGCTGGGAGGGGGCGTCGACGGTGTCGGCGATGCGCCCGATGGCCTCTCCTCCGGGTAGCCGGCGCGGGATCGGGCCGGTGGGCTCGGCGTCCGCGTCCAGCGGGACCGTTCCCGGCTCCATCGGGTCGAAGGCAAGATGCTCGGCGGAGATGTATCCGGTGCTCGCGCCGTTCTCCGCGGCCGGGGAGACCAGGCGGACTCCGGTGAGCTGCTCGTGGACCAACTGCCCACCAGGTGAGGGGAGCTGGCCGGGTGAGCCGGTGCCCCACAGCGACTGCGGAACCGCCGTGCGCTGGTATTCCGCGTCCCACGCGGACAGCAGGACCGGCGCGCCCTCAAGAGCCAGCGTCACCCGCTGCGTGCTGGTGCGCCCGGTCTCGCGCATCGGCCGCACCCCGAACCGGTCACCCCGCTCCGTCGGCGCGTTCGCGCTGTCGAGGTACAACTCGGTGATCGGCACCGCGGAGTCGACGGTGAAGGTGAAGCCGGCGGAGGTCACCAGCCACGCCTCGTCGCTGCCGTCGCCCACCGCGCCGTCGCTGATGAGCCCGGGGCCGGGGTGGATGCGCACGAGGTTGTCCGGCGGCGGGAGCATCTCCTTGAAGCCTTCCCAGTCCAGTCGGTCGTCCGCGCTGTCGCGGCGGGCACCGAACCGGATGGTGAACTCGATGAACCACAGGTGGACCGTCGCCTCGCCACCGGTCGGCGGGCCGAACACCCGCAGACTGACCCCGACCTCGATGGTGATCGACAAGGTGACGAAGAGGATCTTCACGCGGGCCTGGACCCCGACCCGGACCCTGATGCCCACATCGAACGCGAACGGCTTCCACTGGATCAGCGCATCCACACCCGCTGTGAGCCATGCCCGCAGCATTCCCGAATGGAACTGCACGTCCAGGCCACCGCCGAGCATCACGGCGGACGGCGTGACGGCGAAGTACGCGTTGCCGGAGACGGTGACGTTGCCGGCCAGGTCCCAGTCGAATCCGAGGCGGGTGGGCACCGGATAGTGCGCCGGGACCTTGTAGTTGGGGTGGTAGCCACCGAGGCTGAGCACGAAGTCCCCGGCCTGTTCGCTCGGCCCGTACCAGATGCTCAGGGTCGCGCCGCCACGCAGACGGCAGTTGGGATCGATCACGAAAGAGGCCGGCGTCAACGCGGCCGACAGCCGCATCTCCCCCGCCTTCGGCTTCAGCACGGCCTCGATGGCGATCTCGGCCTTGGCGAACTTCTTCGAGGCCCCTCGGGGAAGCTCCGCACTGCCGATGCCCAGCAGGGCGATGGCCAGGTCCGGACCGGTCTGCACCGCCGCCAGCGCCCGGCCGAAAACGGTGTCGAAGCAGCTGAACGCAAGACCTGCGGCCACCCATGCCTCATCCTGCGCCGGCCGCACCCACGGGTCTTCACCCGCAGTGAGTGTGCGCAAGACCTCCACCGGGTCACCGCCGGCCCCGCCGATCGCCCCCGGATCGTCCAACGCGACAAGGAAGGGGAAGTCGGCCACCGCCTCCACGTCCTCGGGCAGCCTCAACCTGCTGTTCCAGCCCAGCCCCAAAGCGACACCCCGCACCTGGAAGGGCGGCGGCCCGATCCCCTTGTCCGACCCCAGCGCACCGAACGCGAACACCGACGGCTGCGTCCCGGCCTCCCCCGGCACGACATACGCGCCCACCGCACTACCGGTGATCGTGCCGGTGTCCACCAGGAGCACACCCCCCAGCACACTGCGGTACGGAGGCGACGCCGGCTGCTGCGTGAACGTCCCGGTCACCGACAGCGGCGACGCCCGGTAGGAGACCGTGACCCCTTCACCGCCATCCGGCACCCCCACGCCCCACCCCCGCGTACGCCGTCCCTCGGATACAGGCGCAACCATCGTGAACCCTTTTGCCCCGGCCACGGCCACCGCCGTACGCCGCCGGACGGGCAGGGGCCGCGGGCTGGCCGGCTTGTGCGGCAGTGCACGGCCCAACCCGTCCCGGCGACCGGAGCCCTGCACAGCGGGCGAAGAGCCGTCGCGCACGGGGACGAGCGCCCCGCCCGGCCACACCAACCACGTGCCAGCGGGGAGACGTTGCGGGAGGTTCGACAGCGGTCCGGCTGCCCGACGGATGCCGACGAGTTGGTGCCCCTCCAGATCGGTGCGGGAGACCAGAACGTGGCAGTCGGGCCCGTCTCCGTCACGGAACACCACACCACACACAGCTGCCTCATTGGTGCACACGGCTGCCAGCTGGGCATCTGGACCGGATCCGTCCAAAAACAGCCGCCCGCCGTCCGCGTGGACACGCACGGTGTTGACAGCGGCCGCTCCTGGCAGTGGCGCACATTTCATGCCCGCCAGCCCCGCCGCCCACTCAGCCGGCAGAGGCGCAGCGCGGTCGCCCAGGACCAAGGCCATCGAGGCCACCAGACCGTCCCGCTCGGTGAAGTCCACGCAGACCGGACGCTGCTCGCCCAGCCCTGCGAAGTCAGTCATCCCACCAGCTCCGAGCCGCCCGGGAGCCACCCCGCCAACCTGCCGCAGGGTCAACGCCCCGGAAGGACATCTGGCTCCCGACGCGCCGGACCAAAAGCCCATTTCCGACCAGGCGAGAGCCAGCTCGCCCGTCTCACCAGCGCGCTCCAATCGGGCGCGGAGCCGCGCCACCTCCAGCGCCATGCGTCTCCCTCTCCCTGCGTCCCACCACGAGCGACTTCAACACACATACCTCTGCGTAATTATTCCGTCACTGAAAGCAGTGGGGTGTGGAGCGGAGATCATCAATCAGCCAAATGCGGCGCTCCCCTCGCCGAACGTTGGCGAGGGCCGGCGGCACAGCAGGTTGGGGGTGAGGTCAAGCGGCGTGGTGGGCTGACTGGGCGGGAGTTCACCGAGGTCGGCGAGGGCGCGGCTGGCGGTGTCGTAGCCGTACCGGGTGAGGGGTGCCGTGGCGGAGGCGATGGCAGAGGGTGCCCGCGCATCCGGCCGGCTCTGGATCCCCCACACCGCTCGTAAGCCGGGCATCCGCAGCTCCCGGGCCGGAAGAGGCACCTGAACGTGCCCACGTCCGTGAGCAGCGCGGCGTCCGTCGTCAGCCGTGGACACCCGGGCCGGAGGCGTCAGCGCAGGCGACGGCTTCGTCACGTCGTGAAGAGGGACTCCCCCAGCGAACCGTTTCCCATTCCCATAGGGTCGGGGCCTCGGTGGCGGCGGCACTGGGGGCGCGCCTGCTCGATCGGGGCCAGCGCGTCGTCCGCGACGACGTCGAGCTCAGGGCAGGCCCGGCGGGTCAGCTCCCGCATCGCGGCGGTCTGCCGCTCCACCGCCTTCGCGGTGCCCAGGTCCGCCAGGGGCGGCCGGACAGCCTGCCGGTGCGCCTCGATCGCACGGCGGTGGCCGTCCGATGGCGTCCGGCGCGCCGGGCATGGCCGGGGTCGGGTCGTCAACC
The DNA here is from genome assembly GCF_045799175.1 of Streptomyces sp. VTCC 41912. Classification (NCBI taxonomy): domain Bacteria; kingdom Bacillati; phylum Actinomycetota; class Actinomycetes; order Kitasatosporales; family Streptomycetaceae; genus Streptomyces; species Streptomyces sp. VTCC 41912. The sequence continues at coordinate 238,296 of NZ_JBJMAB010000010.1, read as the reverse complement.
GGGTGCTGCCGCCTTGGAGGTTGCCGTCACCGCCTTGACTCGTGGCAAAGACCGTCGCACGTCTACGAGACGGCAGGCCCGGGCCGCTCTCCCCGATGAGCGCGGAGCCATCAGGGCTGCGGACCGCCGCCCGTTACCACCCCTGGTCTGAGACCTCGGCCATCCGACCGGAAGGCGCCGGATATCTCAGTCGTGACCTCTAGAACAGGACAGTGCTGCGGATCGGACGGAAGAACGGGAACATCGCCTTGCTGTCCGGAATCGCCGCCGATATGAGGAGCAACGGACACGGTCCCGCAGCAGGCGCCCTGGTCTGCAAGCCCTGCCTTGCAACTACCGGTGCAGCACTAAGGTGTTCGACGTGACAGAAGCGAACGGGGAATTGATCGGCGGCCGGTACCGACGGATCGAGCTGATAGGTCAGGGCGGCATGGGCCGCGTCTGGCGGGGTCGGGACGAGACGCTCGGGCGGGACGTCGCCATCAAGGAAGTGATATTCCCGCAGGGCATCACCGCCGAGCAGCGAGACGTCCTCCTCCAGCGTGTGACACGGGAGGCGCGCGCCGCAGCACGGCTCAACCATCCCGGGATCATCACGGTGCACGACGTGGTCGAACACCAGGGCGCGCCCGTGATCGTCATGGAATACGTGACCGGCATCTCCCTGGCCTCGTCGATCGCGCAGAGCGGAGGGCTGCCGGTCCGCACAGTCGCCGAGATCGGCACGAAGATGCTGCAGGCATTGAACCGCGCCCACGCATCCGGCATCGTCCATCGCGACCTCAAACCGGACAACGTCCTGCTGATGGACGACCGGGTCATCATCACCGATTTCGGCATCGCGCACATGGCGGACTCGACCACGGCGCTCACCCACACAGGCACGATCATCGGCACACCGGCCTACATGTCGCCCGAGCAGTTGGCGGGCAAGACTCCCTCAGCCGCCACCGACCTGTGGGCGTTGGGCGCCACGCTCTACAGCGCCGTCGAGGGTCAACCCCCCTTCAGTGCCGAGACCTTCACCGCACTGGTACTCGCCGTGATCACCGAGGACCCGCGCCCTGCCCTGCGTGCAGGGGGCCTGTGGCCGGTTCTTGCGGCCCTGCTGACGAAGGATCCGGCGCAACGTGCCACGGCCGCGCAAGCGCAGGCCGCGCTGGAGCAGGTGGAACGGACAGGAGCGGCCGTTCCCGTTCCGATTCCCACTCAGGTCGATTCCGTGCCGTCGCCGGGGCCGCACGCGGCACACCAGCTGCCAACCCAGACGGGCACCCCGTTCGCACCGCCCGTCTCCCCGGGGTCCGGCGGGACCCCGGCATCCGGGGCGCCCAGGACTCTCGGGCGGCGCAGCGTCCTGTGGCTCGGCCTGGGCGGGGCCGCTGTGCTGGCCGGCGGCATCGGGCTCGCCCTGAAGACCGGCGACCACACCCCACCGAAGCCCAAGGTGAAGCCGTGGGATTACACCGACGAGGGCCCGCGCCATGACGGCAATCCGCCTCCGTTCGCCGTGGCCGACGGCGCCCTGTACGTCTCCACCGAGGAGACCATCGTCGCCCTGGACGCGCGCACCGGACGCAAGCGCTGGAAAGGCCCCTCCGACTTCTCCCGGGAGTACAGGTACAGGAACCCCCTCGTGGCCGCCGACGGGGCGGTGTACGCGTCCGGCCAGATCGGCACCACGTATGGCCTGTGCGCACTGGACGCGGACGGCAGGAAGAAGTGGTTCTGCTCCTTCGCCGACTCCGACCACAGACCGGTCGTGACCGACGGAATCGTCTACATCACGGCGTACGACCATGTGTACGCCGTGCATGCGGACAACGGGCGGAAGCTGTGGAGCCATCCGCTGGGGGACAGGGACTCCGGCGGTCTGGCGGTGGCCGACGGCACCGTGTACGTCAGCGGCAGCAAAGCCCTGTACGCGCTGGACGCGGCCAGCGGCGCCAGGAAGTGGGCCTTCCCTCTCGACTACGGATCACGCATCAACCAACCACCCGTCGTTTCCGGCGGACTCGTGTACGTCCTCGACAACGTCACGAACCTCCACGCGCTCCACCCCGCCGAGGGCACCAGGAAGTGGTGGCTCAAGTTCGACGGGCAGGGCCTCCGCGCCGCGGGCGACATGCTCTACGTCACCGGCGGCGACGTTGGGGAAAACGGAATAGTCCACGCGCTCGACTCGTCGACGGGGAAGAGGAAGTGGGGGCGCAAGGTGAACTCCAGTCAGCTGTCGCCCACGCAGCTCGCACTGGCGGGTGACCTGCTCTTCGTCGCCAGTACCGAGGACAAGGACGGTACCGTCTACGCCGTCGACACCGGTGACGGCTCCCAACGCTGGTCCACCGGGATTCTGGAGAAGCTGGGCAGCGACATGGCGGCCGCCTACGGATTCGTGTACGCCTCCGTCAACGGCCGTGTCGTGGCCCTCGACGCGGCCACGGGGACGGCGCCGACCTGAGCACGAGCACGACATCGACGGGCGGCACCAGCACGCCGGGGAACAGCCCTGCGGGATGGTGCCGGGCGGCCCTGTGCGGGCCGTCCTTCTGACATGTACGGGGATTCCAGAGCGCACCCACGCCCGGCAGAACTCCTTCCACCGGCTCGCACGCTGCTTCGAACGGCGGGTCACCGTCATCGAAGCCTTCTTCGACCTCGCCGACGCGATCATCACCGGCCGCAGCCTGATCCGCCGAGCCTGGACCACCCACGGCTGGGATACACGTCCTCGATGCCGACTATGACCGATGCCCGGCGTACGGACGTTCAGGTGTCGGCCGACGGCCGGTCGCCCACTTGCACGGCCGCTGCCATAGCCGTCGGCACGTCCAGGACTGGTTGCTTGGTTTGGGTGTTGTCGCGCCGCGGCAATACCCATGCCCTGCTGAGAACGCCAAGCAACCGGGACGTGCAAGGACACATGCCCCCTGCGGCCGATGTCGGGCGTGAGTACGCTCACGTTTCCCGACGCGAGATCACAGCTGCGTTGCAACCCTTGGCTGGCGGCAACTGACTGAACAGGCAGCCTGGGCAATCTCAGCGACCTCGTCGACCCATGTCTTGATGTTGCCGGGTCAACCCGGACCGCCCCACGATCTGTGCCGGCCGCGACCAAGAGGCTGTCTCAGTCAGCCGGGTAGCGTGAGGGACAGCCGTATCGGACGTATGCGTGCGCGAGTCAACGGAGCTTGTCTCGACCGGCAACAAGACCATGAGCCACAAGCTCAAGCCGCCGATCCACGCGGAGGCTGCGGTCCCGTACTTCTGGCACCTGAAGTTCGCCCCGGCCCGCGCCGGATCACTCGCGAGTCGGAGGTCGGCCGGTACGTCGAAACGGCGGCAGCTCTGCCTGGCGCCGTGACCCGCGTAGGGAAGCCGTTCGCCATCGACCCGGCCGGGCTGACAGAGCCGCAGCACAGATGGAGAGCCCTCACCGTCCTCAGGGGAGCGACAGGCCCAAGCGCCGGCCCTGGTCGCGGCACGAGGCCGCTGCCCTGTGCTGAGCCCGTACTGAACGGGCCGACCGCGAAGACCAAGAAGGCTCAGCGCGCGGCAGACAGAGGACAGGCCGAGGAGCCGCGGACATGGTGCCCGCGCACACGCTGCTGGGCTTCTCCGGCTTCGAAGAGCCCGGATACCGGAGCCTGTTGTCCCGACCGCCCGGATCTCTCATGCCAGGTAGCGGGCGCCGGTGGCAAGGAGGTCGTCGTAGAGTGCGGCCGGCGGGTCCGCCTTTCGGAGGTGTTCGGCGGCCAGGCGCATGTGCTTGAGGTTCTGAGCCACGGTCCAGGCCCGGCCGCCGCATCGGTCGATCAGGACGGCGACGGCGGCGACCTCCTCCTCCCTGGGCTCGCCGTGGCCGCCGTAGTAGGCAGCGAGGAGTTCGCTGTCGCGGTGCCCGGATGCGAGGGCGGCCGTGACCATGGGCGTCATCTTGCGGCGGCGAATGTCGCCGCCCGGGGCTCGGCCCCTGTCGAGCGTCGGCCACACGCCCGTCAGGTCGTTGTGGTACTGGGCGGCCATGCCGAAGTGGAAGCCGTACCGTCCAACGGCCTCCACCTGCTCGCTGGTGGCGTCGGTGAACAGGACGGGCAGGCAGAACACGCCACGCAGACCGTCCGCGGCCTTGGCCTCGTTCACCGCGACGGCCTGCTCCAGGGACGTCCCGGTCCGCCCCTCCTGGCCGGTGTCGCGCACCTGACCCGCGCACAGGCGGCTCCAGCCGTCGCTCATCATCCGCAACGCCTGGTGGGCGCGGGGGTGGCTCTGCTCGCCCAAGAGGGAGTAGGCCAGCCCCAGCAGGGCGTCGCCCACCATGAGGGCGTACTCGGCGCCGTAGGCCGCCCACAGGGCCGGCCTCCCGCGGCGCACCGGGTCCCGGTCCAGGACGTCGTCGTGGATGATCGAGGTGTTCACCAGGAGATCACCGACGACGGTGGCGGCAAGGCCCCGTTCGGCCGGCCCGCCGGTCTCACGAATTCGACATCCGAAGAGACGCTTGCAAGATTCACCCGGGCTGCAGAGTGAGCAAGACCCGCCAAGCCGGGAGCGGCAAGCATGGAGGAGTGCTCACCACTCTCCAATTCTCACGAATCCAACTAAAACCGTGAAAGAGTTTTGCAAAATGCATGACTTTAAAAATGCGCCCGCCGACATCATCGTCGAGCGAGAGAAACTGGCGGAACAAGCACAGCGAGAGTTGGAGCTATCCGGTGTCGTAACTTTTCAGATGGCCATGAAGGTGCAGGTGGGAGCAGGAATTGAGGTTGACCGTGGCGATGATGCGGCGGGAGGAGTTTTCGTGACCTGGAAGCCCCATCCAACCCTTTCCACAGCGACCGTCGAAATCCTACAGAATGGCGAGTATCAAGCTCAAGCGATCCGACATCACGGCACCGCCACCGCAGCACTGTCGAGCGATGCGTCAGCGACCCTCGCCTGCCTACGGCTTTGGCTGCCATGACTTTGCGGACACGACCTAGGAATATGGGGAAATCCACCTGGATCAAACACCCTCTGCGGGCTACCGGCCTGCGGTGGGCGTCTCGGCGAATCGCTTCTTGTATGCCTTGACGAAATGGCTGCTGTCGGCGAAGTGCCAGCGGGCGGCGATCTCGGAGACGGTGAGGCGTGTCGAGAGCAGCTCTGCTCTGGCGCGTTCGAGTCGGCGTTCGCGCACGTATCCCATGACCGATGGCGTGCCCCCTTGGCCGAACGCGCGGTAGAGGGTGCGGACGGACACGTTCAGGGCCGCCGCGATCCCCTTGGGGGCGAGGTCGGGGTCGGCGAGCAGTCGGGCCTCTATGTGGTCCATCGCCGCCCTGAGGAGCGCGGGTGCGAACTCCGTGTCGTCGATGACCTGGTCGTTCATCAGTCCTCTGAACAGCTCCAGGGTCGCGTTGCGGGCGGCCCCGGCTGCGCCGGCACCGAGTCCGTCCGCCAGTTCCGCCCAGAGACGGAGGTGGGCGAGCAGAAGGGACGCGGCGGGTGACCCCTGGTCGGCGATGACCGCCCGGGTGTTCGCCGGGAAGCGGATCTCGCTCGCGGGAAGGACCAGGGTGATCGCCCGGGTGCCCCGGGCGACCTCGAAGTCCCAGAGATCCTCGTTCCTTCGCGCGCACAGCATTCCGGCCGCCGCCGTGGCTCGCTGCCCCTTCGTGGCGAAGCGCCACTCACCGCTGAGCGTCACGCTTGTCACGATCCGGTCCTCAAGGTGCCCACCCGGCCCCCCGGTGCCCCCCGCGACCGCGTCGCTGTGCTGGTCCTCCAGGAAGAGGTCGAGCAGATTCTGCTTCCAGATGCGGGCGCGGTAGGTCCCTTCGCTGTGTCGCGGCAGCCGCATGGGCGGAGCCGGCACCGACTCGCCCGCCTGACGCCGCCACTCCTTGAGGAGCACGGAGTTCCGGTTCTCGTTCGCATACGGCACGGTGACGTCGACCAAGGGTGTGGAAGGGTTCCCGATCCGCCAAGGAGACCCGCTGACTTCGGTGCGCATCCGGACCAAGCTACTCCTCCCCTGGCCACCGCCCCAGCCACCCAGCCACCCAGCCAGGCTCACCGTGTGGCCCTGGGTGGCAAGGAAGTACAACGCACGGGGCCGACTGGTACAAGTCGCAGGCGTCCAGGGCTTGTCATCATGATCGGGCGCCTCCTCGCCTCCCCGGCACGAGCGGGTTCTCTCCTCCGGGACGAGCAGGTTTCGCCGGACCTCCGGGGCCCTGGTTCCGACCGCCTGGGCGCTGATCCGCCTGCCCACGTCTGTCTCACTCACCAACTGGAGTATTCGGTGCCCGAATCCGTGGTGACTCTCTTCGAGAGTCTGGTGGGCGCTGAGCCGCCGCACGACGTACCCGTTCTGTTCGACACGGCGTGCGTGATGGGCGGGAGCATCGCGGGGCTCCTCGCGGCACGGGTGCTCTCCGACCACGCGCGCCAGGTCGTCATCGTCGAGCCCGACGACACATCGGCGGAGGCCGAGTCGCGCTCCGGGGTGCCCCAGGACCAGCAGGTGCACACGCTGCTGCCGGCCGGTCGACTGTGGATCGAGCGGTGGCTTCCCGGTGTGTCGCAGGAGGCGCAGGACCGGGGCGCGTCGCTCGTCGGACCCGACAAGCAGTTCGTCGGCCACGACGACATCCGGCAGGCGCCGGACGGCTTGGACCACCAGTTCCTCGCGGTCGGGCGTCCTCTGCTGGAGAATCTCGTCCGGGCCCGGGTCACCGCCCTGCCCAATGTCTCGGTCCTGCGGGCGCAGGCGACCGGGTTGCGATACGGCGACGGCGCCGTCGTCGGCGTGCGCTTCGCCGGGCCTGGGAACGGAGAGCGGGCGGAGGGGGACCTCGCAGCGGACTTCGTCGTGGACGCGATGGGACGCTCCAGCAGACTGTCGAACTGGCTCAGGCAGGACGGTTACGACCAGCCCCGGCTCGAACGGCTGGAATCCCCGGTCAACTACGCGACCGCGCTGTTTGAGCGCCCGGTGAAGTTCCCGGAGCTGGAAGTGGCGACCGTACTGCAGCTGTTCACGCCGCAGTACCCGTCGGGCGGAGTGTCCGTCGCGGCGGCGAACGCGATCGAAGAGCAGCAGTGGCTCGTCATGCTGATGGGCTACGGCGACAACCGGCCAGGCAGGACGCTCGACGATTTTCGCGCGCACTGTGCCGCGCTGCCCGCGATCTTCAGCGAGATCACCCGTGGCGGCGTCTCCCGCGAGGTGGTGACGTACCGTCAAGCGGACAGCAGACGCCGTCATTTCGCCGAAGCAGACCGCCTGCCGGCGCGCCTGGTCAGCGTGGGGGACGCCGTGGCCTCCTTCAACCCGATCTACGGCCAGGGCATGAGTTCCGCCGCTCTGCACGCCTCCTGCTTGGCCTCCTATCTCGACGGCGGGACCGACCTCGACCAAGCGGCCACGGAGTTCTTCCGTCTGCAGCAGGTGGTCGTCGACGCGGCTTGGGCCGTGTCCGCGGGAGGTGACGCCGCCCGCATCGACGCCGAGAACGGCACCGAGGTGCCGGAGGACGTGCGGCAGCAGCGCCGGGTCATGGAGCAGATCGCCGGCGCCGCTCTCGTCGATGCGGACGTGTCGCGGGCATTCAACAACGTCTCCTACATGCTGCGTCACCCCGGCACGCTGTTCGATCCAGGGCTCCTGGAAAAGGCGGCGGCCACCAGCGAAGGAGCTGCCGCGAAGTGACGGACACCACGATCGACGGGTACATCGGCCTGTCGGACCGGGCGGTGCACGACGACTCGGCGCTCGAGGAACTGCCGACTCTGCTCGCCCCTGACGCGACCGTCCGAATCGGTCCGGGAACAGTCCGTGGCTGTGCGGCCGACGCTGCTGCTTTCCCTCGCGACCACTTCGCCAGCTTCGCCGGCTCCCGGCATTACTGGAACACAGCGGTGCTCGAAGACGGGACGTTGCGGGCCGAGTGGGCAGCTGCGTCCCGCATGGCGGGCGGCCAACTCATGTCAGTGGCCGGGGTGGAGCACGCGCAACTCGACGGCCATGGCCTCATCGCCGACCTGCGCGGTGAGTTCACCCGTGTTCCCGGCCAAGACGTCGTTGCCGTTGGTGAGTCGGCGGTAGTCGATCCGTCTGGTGGCTATGGCGGTGAACGCGAGGAAGGGCTCGGGCTTGCGCTCGTAACGTCGGTGCAGGCGGCGGCAGTTGGATAGCCAGATTCCTCAAGGACTCACCAAAGATTAACCTTGAACAACCAATTGATAATCCGAACGCCCCAGTCGGCCGCGCCTCGACAGGATGACCCTGTGCGTAGGGGCAGCGGCTGCGGACTCTGTCAACTTCTCACTGACTCCATGGGTGGAGTCGGCGCAGTTGGTTGGCACGTCCATGACCAGCAGGGTCCGGTAGCGATGGCAGGGGCGGCGGGCATGACAAGGGAGAGGTGCAAACACATGGGTGCCAGTGGCGTCATCGACGAGACCGGAACGGGACGGGGCGGCCCGGGAGAGCCCCCGGTTCCCGCCCCGGACAGGATCGAGGGGGGTCTCTCGGGAGAGCGGCTGGTGTTGTTCACCGACGCGGTGACCGCGATCTCCATCACCCTGCTGATCCTGCCGTTGGTGGACCTCGTCCCCGAGGCCGCGTCCGCCCACGAGGGCGCCAGCGAGGTGATCACCGGTCACCTCGACCAGGTCTGGAGCTTCCTGCTCAGCTTCGCGGTCATCGCGAACATCTGGCAGGAGCACCACCGGACCTTCTCGACGGTCGTCAAGGCCACCCGCTCCCTGACGGTGTGGAACATGGGGTGGCTGTTGTCGGTCGTCGTGCTCCCACTCCCGACGGAGATGATCGGCGCCTTCGGCCGCGACCGGTTCGTGGCGGCGTTCTACTACGCGGTGCTCCTGGTCGGCATGGTGTGCCGGGTAGCCATGCTGAAGATCCTGAAGAGCAACCCGGGGATGGTCGAGAGCGATGGCGAAGAATCCCGCCTCAGGATCGCGCGCCTGTACACCGACAGTTACATCAACGTCATCGCCGTGGTCGTCGCGTTCGCCCTCGCCCTCGCCGTACCGGTGCTGCAGTACTACAGCCTTCTGCTGCTGATCCTGCCGGGGCGGGTGCGCTTCACGGGCCGGCGCCGCTCGCGCTGACCACGGAAGCGGCCAGTGCCCAGGGGCATCTGCCCCGCTATCCGCTCGATGGTCAGCTGCCCCTTGCCCAGGTCCCGTCGCCAGCGGACGACTTGGAGGGCCTGGCGTGCGCGGGGGTGATCGAGGTGCGCGAACGAGGCCGTCTTCTGACGGCGGGTCTCGTCGCAGTGGTGGCCTCGTCCGCGTTCGCAGCGGTCCACGGGCGCCCGGCGTTGTAGCGCAGGGCCGACTTCTCACGCATCGTCGCCTCGGCCGACCCGTCGTCCTCCGGGACCAGAGTCGCGACCGTCGCGACCGCCGAGGCCACCGCCGCACCTCGGTGAACGTCCCGTGCGCCTCGGCCTGTTCATCGGTCAGAAGCTCCGCCGGCACGGCCGGACCGCAGCCAGCCCGACTCCCAGCCGACCGGCTTTCCCCGAATCTCAGCAGGGTCCACGGCCGGTGTGCCAGCCGTATCGACCACGAGCGTTGTCGACAGATGGCGAGCGGGCGAGGACTGGCTGTTCAACGTTGACGGGCGCGGGCTGGCCGGAAGGTGGTTCAGCCGCTGGCGGCCAGGGCCCGCAGTCGGTCCAACGTCTCGCGCATGATGTCTTGCAAGACCTGATCGTCGGTGGCGGTGACCCATCGTGAGAAGGCGACGCGGAACACGACGATGCTGGTCTCCGCGGCCAGGCTGGCCTCGATGTCGCCGATGCCTCGCTGTCGCAACCTGTCGGCCAGGGCGGTCGACAGGGATGTGAGCTTGATCAACTCGCGTTCGCGGAGCTCGGCGTTGGCCATGATCACGGCCTGCCGCTTCCGGGCGAGCTCACGGTCGACACCCACTGTCTGGGCCACGGTTTCGAGCACGGCCGCGACGGCATCCAGCGCCGACGTCGTGGTCGGCAACCCCTCGAGAGCAGCCAGTGACTTCTCTTCCAGGGCGGAGGAATCGTCGAAGAGGACCTCGCGTTTATCGGCGAAATACCGGAAGAACGTGCGCGCGGTGACGCCCGCCCGCTCAGCTATGTCCGCCACCATCGTCTGCTCGAAGCCGCGCTCCAGATAGAGCGACAGCGCGGCCTCGCGCAGCCGGTCACCGGCCCCAGGCTTCCACCGTCCCATGCCGAGAGTGTAGGTGATGGCACCTCGTGACACCGCGCTCCGCCCGCCGTGATGTCACTTGATGACATCGCAGTGGTACAGTGATGTCATTCGATGACGTCACTTGTGGAGGCACCGATGAAGCGCATCCAGTACCACCAGTACGGCGGCCCCGAAGTGATGCGTCTGGAGGATTTCGAGCCGACTCGTCCTGGTTCCGGGGAGGTTCTGGTCCGCGTGCGGGCAGCCGCGGCCAACCCGATGGACTGGGGTATCCGCAGCGGCGCCATGAAGATGGTGACCGGACGGAAGTTCCCGCGCGCACTGGGCTACGACTTCGCGGGCGTCGTCGAGGCGGTCGGCGAGGGCGTCACTCGGCTCGCCGTCGGCGACGACGTGCTCGGCGGGGCGTCGATCAAGGCATCGGGAGCCTTCGCCGAGATGGTCCTGGCCGCGGAGAGAGGGGTCGTGAAGAAGCCCGCGGAACTCTCCTTCGAGGAGGCCGCCGCCATCCCGACCGTTGGCCTCACCGCACTCCAAGCCGTGGTCAGGAAGGGAAAGCTGCGGCCCGGGCAATCGGTCTTCATCAACGGCTGCCTCGGTGGAGTCGGCCGCGCCGGCGCCCAGCTCGCGCTGGCGCACGGCGCCTCAGTGGGAGGCAGCTGCCGCACCACCGCCACGCAGGACGCACACGACCTCGGCCTCGACCCGATCGTCGAATTCGACTTCGACCCGACGGCGCTCAGCGGCCGATTCGACCTCGTCGTCGACACTGCCGGCACGCTCCCGACCGGCGCAGCGAAGAAGATGCTGAAGCCGGACGGACGCATCGTCAGCATCCACCCCACCCCCGCGAACATCGCAAGGAGCGCACTGCCGGGCCCGTACAACGTCTTGATCACCAGACCCGTCACGGAGGACCTCGGGGAGGTCGCGCGCGCCGCTGGACGCGGCACACTGCGGGTGCCGATCGCCCGCACGGTGCCACTCGCGGAAGCCATCGCGGCACTCGCAGAGCTCGAACGCGACGGCACGCCCAAGGGCGGCAAACTCGTCATCACGACCGAATGACCGCAGGGGTATTGGCCTCATATCCCCACGCCCGGCCGACCGTTCACGGCCGCCGACTCCTGGTCGACCGTCTCCGGGCCAGACATCCCGTCGTCCACGTCGCTGACGAGACGGGCATCTCCCGGGCTACGGCGCACACGTGGGTTCGGCACCGGCCGGCCGAGGGCGATGCGGGCCTGTGCGACCGCACGAGCCAGCCCCGAGCCACTCCACACCGCACGCCCGCCGACGTGGAGGAACGGATCCGCGCTCAACGACGCGAGCAGATCTCCTTCACATCCAAGTGGTCGTTGCGGCGCACTCCCCCGCCCCACGGCCCGGACCGCTCAGCGATCCCCCTCCACCTCCCCGGAACACGCAAAGGAACGCATCATGTCCGCACCTGCAGCTTTGATAACCGGCGGAACCAGCGGCATCGGCAAAGCGACCGCTGAACTGCTCCACACCCGCGGCTACCGCGTCATGGTCACCGGCCTCGACACTCTCGCCGCCGGGCTTCCCGAAGACATCACGGTCGTGCGGGCCGACGCACGGTCCCTGCCGGACATCGACCAGGCAATGGACCAGGCACGCCGGCAATTCGGCTCCCTCGACCTGCTCTTCCTCAACGCGGGCATCTCCCGCCCCGGCCCGATCGAAGCAACCGACGAAGACACCTTCGACGCCCTGTTCGACATCAACGTCAAGGGCAACTTCTTCACCCTGCAAAAGGCACTCCCGCTCCTCAGCGAAGGCGCCTCCGTCGTGTTCACCGTGGGCGCCGGCGAAGGGATGGGGGCCGCCATGACAGCCGCCAAGGGCGCCCTGCTGCCTCTCGTGCGGTCCCTCGCGCTCGAACTCGCCCCTCGTCGCATCCGCGTCAACGCCATCAGCCCAGGAGTGATCAACACCCCCGCCTACGGCAGGATGGGCATCTCCCAGGAAACGATCGGCTCCTGGGGCCAGGGCATCCCGCTCGGACGCGTCGGCGCTGCCGCCGACATCGCCGACGCCGTGGCCTTCCTCGCTTCGGACGCCGCCAGCTACATCACCGGCGACAACCTCACCGTCTCCGGCGGCATCGGCATTCACACCCGCCCCTGACGCCCAACTCCTCACCCGGCTCTGACGAGGAACGTTCACCGAGGGCGGCCTGCCCCGGCCTGTCACCCGCGCCTGCCTACGGATGCCGCAAGCGCCACCACGCCGGACGGGCAGCCTGGGGGGGGCGCCAAGGTCCCTCCCTTGAAGCCCCGAGGGGCGCCGGTTGGGTCGGCGCCCCTCGGTCACTGTTGCGCGAGTGCCGGGTCGGTGCTGTGCAGGTCCCGCCTTTGGTCACTGTGTCCCGGAGCAGGTGCCTTGGACGGTCACCCAAATGTTGTTGTCGGGCGTGGTGCCGCTGGCCACCACCGTGGAGTAACAGCCGTGCGGGAGCTTGCTGTCCGCGTTCGACCGGGCACCGTCCAGCGAGCTGCTGACCCCGGTGACGTAGACGTAGTAGGTGGCCGAGTCCGCCGTCGCCGCTGACCGGCCTGGACCGGCAGTGGCGGCCGATGCCGGGGCGGCCAGCGCCACCCCGGCCAGCAGGGTCGCCGCGACCACGGCGAGTGTGGTTCTCGCGAGCTTTCCGTGCACGGAGTCCTCCCGATCAATATCCCTACGGCGCACGGAAGTTACGCCGCACGCAGGGAATCTAAAGGGCATTTTCACACGGCGCAACAGTCGTTGCATCATGTGCAACCGCCGCTGGTAGGCGACACGTACGGCTTGCGCTGCACCCGCGTGACACCGTCCCCGACGCCGAGCAGCACCTCGTCGAGCGCCTCGGCCAGCTCCGCCAGCGCTCCGCTTGGCCGTGCCCGCGAGCCCCGTGACGGAGGCGACGGTCTCCAGGCCGATGCAGTCGTCGCCGTAGTACCGGTAGCGGACCAGGTCGATGCTGCGGCGGTGCTCGCGCACCGAACTCAGCCGCCGACCGGTCGCAGAGCGGCGACGTCGGCGGTCGGGGCTGGGGCGTCCGCCGCTTTCTGCCGCAGGGTGTCGCGCTTGGCGACCTCCGCGCGCACGATCGGGATGACCTCGCGCCCGAACTCGACGGCGTCCTCCAGGTAGTCGTAGCCGTGGGCCGCGATGATCTCCACCCCGAGGTCGACGTAGTCGAGCAGCGCGGCCGCGACCGTCTCGGGCGTGCCGACCAGCGCCGCCACGGGGCCGCCACCGCCGGTGGCGGCCACCGTCCCGGTCCACAGGCAGCGGTCGAAGCGCTCGCCCCGCGCGGCAAGCTGGCGCAGACGGTGGGAGGCGACGTCCGCACTCTTGCTGAGCCCCTGCTTGCGGGCGTGGATCTGGTCGACGACGCGGTGCGCCTTCTCCCAAGCCTGTTCCTCCGTGGCGCCGAGGATCGGCCGGAAGGCGCAGTGCAGACGGGGCATCTCGGTGCGTCCGGCCGCTCGGGCCGCCGTGTACACGGAGTTGATCTGCTCGGCGGTGCCGGCCAGGGACTCCGCCCACAGGCCGTAGATGTCCGCCTCCGCGCCGCCAACCGCGTACGCCGCTGGCGACGAGCCGCCGAACGAGAGTGCGGGCCGGGGCTGTTGCGCCGGGAAGACGTCGCTGACGAAGTCGTGGAAGCGGTAGTGCTCGCCTTGGTAGTCGAAGGGTTCGTGCGAGGTCCACGCCTTCTTGACGATCTGCATGTACTCGCGAGTGCGTGCGTACCGCTCGTCCTTCTTCAGGAAGTCGCCCTCGCGCTGCTGGTCGTCGTCGAAGGCCCCGCTGATGAAGTGCAGGGTGAGCCGACCGTCCGTGACGTGGTCGAAGGTGGCGAACGTGGTGGCCGCGAAGGTGGGACAGGACACGTTCGGCCGGTGCGCCACGAGGAACTCGATGTGGTCGGTGTTCGCGGCGAGGTATGCGGCGATCTGCGCGGGGTCCGGCCAGTTGGAACGGTAGGCGATCAGCAGGCGGTCCCAGCCGGCCTGCTCGTGTGCCTGGGCGAGGCGCAGCGTGTACTCCTTGTCGAACACCGGGCCGGAACGCGCGCGGGTCTCCGAACCGTCGTTGGTCATGGCAGAGCCTACGAAGCTCACGGGCATGGCGTGTCGTCTCCTCAAAGGGCGGGCCCCGGTCAGGGGCTGCCGGTCGTTCTTCGGCGCGAGCAGAGCACCGCTCGCGGAGGTTGTCAGGTTGTGGACGGCCCGACGGCGCGGGCGTCGGCCGCCGGCCGTCCATGTCGGCGATGGAACGCGGCTGCGACGACGCCGGCCGCCAGGAGGATGGCCGCGCCGCCGAGGACGAAGGGCGCCCGGCCACCGAGTGCGTCGGCCAGCCAGCCGGTCAGCGGGCCGCCGAGGGGGGTGCCGCCGAGCAGCACGAGCATGTAGAGGCCCGTGACGCGCCCGCGCACCTCGTCGCTCACCGACGTCTGGACGGTGGTGTGTGCCGCGATGACGAACACCGTCGCTGCGGTGCCGGTGCCGACCAGCAGCAAGCCGAAGAGCCAGATGCCGGGCATGAGTCCGAGGGCCAGGTCCAGTACCCCCAGTAGGGCGGCGGACCGTACGAGCAGCATCCGCAGACGTTCCAGGGAGGTCTTGCCGCGCAGCGAGGCGATCACGGAGCCGGCCAGCATGCCCAGCGCCAGCAGCGTCGACAGCAGCCCGAAGGAGCCGGCGCCGGCGCCGAAGACCTTCGCGGCGGCCGTCGCCACGGCGGTGCTGAAACTGGCGAGCGTGCCGACCACCAAAGTGAGGCCCATCAGGAGCATCAGATCCGGATCGTTCCAGGTGTAGCGCAGGCCCTCGCCGAGCTGTCCCCGAGCCCGCCGCGCGGTGGGCCTGCGGTGCAGGGTGCTCGGGTCGGTCGCCATCAGCCCCGCCACCACCGCGGCGAAACTCACGGTGTTGCACAGGAAGACCGGCCCCGTGCCCCACCAGCCGATGGCCCAGCCCGCAAGGGCCGGACCGACGACGCGGGACACGTTGAACGTCGTCGAGTTCAGCGCGACGGCCTTGGACACGTCGTCCTTGCCCACCATCTCCACCACGAACGACTCGAAGATCGGAGCGTCCAGCGCGGAAAGGCAGCCGAGGGCGAAACACAGCAGGTAGACGTGCCAGAGCCGTACCGAACCGGTGAGTTCCAGCAGCCCCAGGACGAGTGCGCACATTCCCATCAGGGACTGCAGCGCCATCAAGGCCCTGCGTACGTCGAGGCGGTCGGCGAGTACGCCTGCCCACAGGGACAGCAGGAGAACCGGCAGGAACTGCAGACCCGTCGCCACCCCCAGCGCCACCGGGTCCTTGCCCGACAGTTCCAGTACGAGCCAATCCTGTGCGATCCGCTGCATCCACGTGCCGACCAGGGAGAAGACCTGCCCGGTCAGGAACCGGCGGTAGTTGGGCTGCCGGAGGATGTCGAATCCGTCGACCAGCCGCAGGAGCAGCGGCGGACGGGCGAGGGCACCGCCCCGCCCGCACCGGCTCGTATCGGTGCCCAATCGAGTCTCCCTCACTGTTCCCCTTATCGGCTCGGTTCTCAGGCCCGGCCCCTGGTACTGATCGCCGACATGGCGTTCACCGAAGCAGCGGCGCCAAGTGGTGGAAGCCGCCGTCGTGGTAGAGCAGCGGCCTGCCCGGTCCCGAGGTGCGGCCGGTGAGGGCCTCGGCGACGACGATGCGGTGGCCCGCAGCGGGCATGCGGGCGACGATCCGGCACACGAGCCGCCCGAGGACCCCGTCCAGCAGGGGCACGCCGTTGGGGCCGGGCTGCCAGGCGGTGGAGGCGGCGAAGCGATCGGCTCCGCTGCGGGCGAACGTGGCCCCCAACTCCCGCTGGTCGGCGGCCAGAAGGTGCACTCCCACGTACTCGGCCTGTGCGATGACCGGCCAGCAGGAGTTCGAGGTGCCGATGCCGAACGAGACCAGCGGTGGGTCCAGGGAGACCGAGTTGAGCGAGGTGGCGGTGAATCCCACGGGCTTGTCGCCGAAGGCCGTGATCACGGCGACGCCGGCCGCGTGCTGTCGGAACACCGAACGCAGCAGCTCCGCAGTGGCCGGCTCTTCCGGACCGGCCGTTGCCGGGTGTGTCATGGGTTGACCGTTCTCCGTTCCGGGCGCCCAGGGGCGCCGTGGTCTGCCGGGTGAGGGAGCGTCTGTCGCCGTGCGGGGCCCTGCGCCGGGTCCTGGTGTGGCGCGGCGACAGGGTGGCCGGGCGGGTCCGCTGTCCCACTGCACGGATCACCGCGGCGGTGTCGACGGTCACCGCTCCGGTTCCGGGAGGACCTCGACCTCGACGTCGTACGCGTTCATGATCGTCCTGGCGTCCTGCTCGATCTGCGCGGTGCTCTCCCCCGCGAGGATGAACAGGCCACTGCCGACGAAGAGGCCAGGAGCGTCGTTGAAGACGGTGCCGACCTCGGGCGTCTCGGCGAGGATCACCGAGGCGGGATAGGTGTCGGGGCCCCTGACCTCGGTCACCCTGCATCTGGCCTCCTCCCGCAGCGCCGGGTGCACCCAGCCCGCGACGCCCCGTCCGGCATCGCGCAGGTCGAGGTTGGTGAGGGGCCTGTCCACGGCGGAGGGCAGGTTCATGCAGGCCGCGATGGACTCCCGGATGAGGTCGAGTTCATAGGCCACCTCGAAGTGGCGCCGGATGTAGCCGCCGCCGAACCGGCCCGCGATCTCCAGGAAGACGAGTCCGCCCTCCGGCGTGCGGAACGCCTCCAGGTGGAAGGCGCTGTCGCGCAGCCCGAGGGTGTTCAGCACCCGCTGGGTGAAGTCGCGGATCACCGCCACCTCGTCCGGGTCGTCCAGGGCTACGGAGGCGAGACCTTCCCGGCGGTACTGGAAGCTGAAGCAGTCGCCGAGGTAGCGGGAGGCGTGGAGGAACCGGATCTCGCCGTCGCGCACGAACCCGTCGAAGTGGCACACGTCTCCCTCGACGAACTCCTCGACATGGTGTCCGTCCTCGATGCCCCGGTCCCGCACGTGCCGCAGAAAGCTCTGGGCGTCGTCGAATATCTCCACGCCGAAACTCGCCGCCTGGCACTTCGGCTTGAGCACGACCTTCCCCGGCAGCGCCGCCGCGATCTCCGTCAGCTCGGCCTCCGTCGTGCCACTCCCCACGCTCCAGTACCGCGGCACCCGCACCACCTCGCGCAGGGCCTCCTTCATGAGGACCTTGTCGCGGGTGAGGAGAGCGGTGCGTACGTCGGTTCCCGGCAGGCCGAACGCCTCACGCAGCCGGGCGGCGGGCAGCACGGTGTGCTCGTACAGGCCGACGATGGCTCGGGGCGCGCCGAGGTCCCGCGCGAACTCGCTGACGTGGTCGATCATCTGGCCGATCGACAGGTCGTAGTCCTCGACGTTGATCCGGTGGGGGGTGTCGATGATGCCGATGCGCGCGAAGCGGTCCCGCGTGTGCTGCGGCATGAGCGAGTGGTTGTACGCGTCCAGCAGCAGGGTGACGTCGTAGCTGTCGAAGTCGATGTGGGAGACGTCCTGGTCGGCGAAGCCGACGTGGACCACATGTTCTCTTCGGCTCATGACATGCCTCCCGTGGTGCTGCGGATCACGTCCGCGATCTCGTCGGTGTGGGTGTCGAGGTGGAAGTGGCCGCCGTCGCACACCCGCAGGGTGAATGGGCCGTCGGTACGCCCGGCCCAGGCGCCGACCTCGTCGGTCGTGGCCTGGGGGTCGTCGGTTCCGACGAGGGAGAGGACCGGGCAACGCAGGGGTGGTCCGGGCACGTACGCGTACGTCTGGACCGCCCGGCAGTCGCCGCGCAGCGCCGGCAGGATCATCGCCGGCAGCTGCTCGTCCTTGGCGCCTGTCATGCGTGCTCGTCCCCTTCGCGCGGTTCGTCGGCGGCGGCGGCGTCGGCGTCGGCGTCCACCGGAGCGTGGTCCGCGTGGCGCCACGGCTGATCGCCGATCCGGAAGTCGGCCGTGTGCGCGACGTGTTCGATGACGCGGCCCAGTTCGTCCGCCATGGACTGTGCGGTGGACGCCTCGAAGGCGTGCGCGTCGTACTTGAAGAACAGCTTGTAGCCGTCCGGCCCTTGGTAGATCTCGATCGTGACCGGCATCTCGCCGCAGTCCGGCAGGTCGTCGAAGGGCCTGAGGTCGAGCGGGCCGGCCTCGGCGCCGCCGGCCCCGGCGCCGCCGGCCCCGGTGAACACGGACGCCCCGTTGAAGTTCTGGAAGATGAGGTTGGTGGTGAGCAGAGGGGTCACCGGGCGGCTCTCCTCCTCGGACAGCGCCCGCTCGATCTCCAGCAGGGGGTAGGCGCCGTGGTCGATGCCCTGGACGACGGCCCGCCCGGCGCGGCTGACAAAGGCGCTGAAGTCCTCCTCGCCGCTCAGCGTGGACCGGATCGGCAGGAAGTTGATGAACTGGCCGATCACGTTCTTGAACCGTTCCTCGTAGCGGGCCGCCGTGGTGAAACCGACGACGAGGTCCGACTGACCGGTCAGAGCGTGCAGGTAGACCGTGTACGTGGCGAGGAAGAGCGTGGCGACGCTGGACTGGTGCGCGCGGGCTCGTGCGACGAAGGCATCCGTGACGTCCGGGGTCAGTTTGACGAGGACGAAGCTGGTGCGGGGGGCGAGCCCGGCGGTGTCCCGGTGGTCACGGGGCAGCGCGAGATCGCCGCGGGCGCCGCGCAGTTCACTCAGCCAGTAGGCGCGGTGCCGCTCGGCCTTGGGGCTGTTGAGGAGGGCGGCCTCCCAGGCCACGAAGTCGGCGAAGGTGGTCTCGTCCGGGTCAGGGGCGGGGGGCTCCTGGGCGTGCAGCGCCGCGGTGTAGGCGTCCTTCAGCGACTGGACGAGGAGCGCGGCGGAGGTTCCGTCCATGACGACGTGGTGGACCGTGACGAGCAGCAGGTGCCGCGGGGCGCCGGACCCGGAGTCGAGTGTGACGCGGTGCGCCCGCGCCAGGGGTCCGGCCTCCAGGTCGAACGGGCGGTTGACCAACTCCCTCAGCTCGTCGAGCTGTTCGTCCCGCGAGGCGGCCGTGACGAGCACGGTCTCGAAGGACATCTCACGCGTCCGGTCGATCTCCATCTGGGGCACGCCGTCCTCCTTGCGGAAGACCGCTGCGAGCATCGGGTGGCGTCGCGGCTGCGTGCGGCACGCCTGTTCCAGCGCTTTCTCGTCGAAGGCGCCGTGTATCTCGAACAGGAGGGGGGTGTTGTAGGTGGGGGCGTCCGGCTGGCCCGTGTGTCCGTGCCACAGCCTGCTCTGGCTGCGGGACAGGGGCCAGCGTTCGCCGCTGCCCGCGGCTGCCTGGGGCGCCACGAGGGCGTCGACCGCGTCGGCGCGTCGGGCCAGGAAGTGCGCCACCAGGCCGTCCACCGACTCGACCTCGAACAGCAGCGTGGACGACACGTCGTCACCGAGGTCGGCGCGGATCAGGTGGGTCAGTTGCAGGACGAGCAACGAGTCCAGGCCGTAGGACGTGAGCGGGACCGCGGGATCGATCCGCTCCGCCGGGATGCCCAGTACCTGGGCCGCCATTGCGCTCAGGTGGCGGGTGAGGGCCTCGGCGGTTTTGGGCCCGGCCGGGTCCGGCTCGGCCTGGACGCGCCGGGCAGGCTCGCGCCCGGCAGGTACCCGCTCCGCCGGAACGGTCGGCGGCGTCTGCGGTGGCGGGGCCTCGCCGGGCGCGGCGTTGCCGGGGATCACGACGGTACGCGGCGTCGCGGCGGGGTCGGGCACGTCAGCCGGAGTCGCGGTGTCCGTCGGGGAGACCGTCACGGCACCGGACGACGAGGCCGGTGCGACGTGTGGCCGGGGGGTCCGTCCGGGGACCGTCTGGCGCGCGGTGCCGTCGCTCTCCGCGGCGATGATCTGCTGGCCGAGTTCGGCTGCCTGGGGCAGCACGGACGCGACGGTGGCGAATCCCTCTCCGCGCAGGACCTCACGCCAGCCGTCGGGAGAGAGCGCGGGCGAACCGGGGATGCGCAGCGCGGTGTCCTCGGACAGCCACCAGCCCTCCAGCAGACCGAAGGTGAGATGGCTGAAGACGTCGAACTGCGACAGCTCGTTCAGCACCAGCCAACCGCCGTCGCGCAGGGCGGCCTTGGCATTGCGCAGCGTGCGGCGGATGTTCGCGGTGGCGTGCAGGACGTTCGCGGCGACGACGATGTCGAAGCCGCCCTCCTCGATGCCCTGGCCGGCCAGCGGCCGCTCGACGTCGAACTGCGCGCAGTCCAGGTAGGGCACGTGGGGCCCGTGCGTGGCGCGGGCGTTGTTGAGGAACGCCTTGGACAGGTCGGTGTACAGGTACGTTTCGATGCTGTCCTCGAAGGGCTTCAGCGCCCGGAACAGGCCGACGCTGGTGCCTCCGGTGCCCGCACCGATCTCCAGGATGCGGATCTTCGCTCCCCGGTCCTGGCTCAGCCACTCGGTGACCAGGCGGACGACCGTGTCCTGCACGGCCCGGTTGTAGGCGTCCGCGACCGGGTTGTCGCGATAGCAGCCCTCCACGAGCCCGAAGGAGCCTCGGGGGAACATGACGTCAGTGGGGCGCCTGACACCGGTCAGAATGCCGGGCAGCTCCCGCAACGTCGCGTCCACCAGCTCCAGTTCGGCCTTGACGCCCGCGTCCAAGGACCAGGCGCGCCGCCGTTCGTCCCACTCGCGCTCCACCGTCCGCAGCGGCGGCGCGGTGTCCGGGACGACCCGCAGCGCCTGGCGCAGCCAGGGCCGGTAGCGTTCCGGGATGCCCGCACGTCGGCAACGCACACCGGCGTCCGCCTCGGCCGCGGTGGCGGAGACGTCCCCGCGGACCCGCTCCTCGGGGTCGAGCGCGCCGAGGGCCACGAGGTGCGCCCGCAGGACGCGGCCCAGCATGGGGTCGCGCTCGTTCTCGCGCCATGCGGCGACGGAGCCGAGCACCTCCCGTTCCGCGCGCGGCGTCCCGTGCCCGGTGAGCGCGTGGACAGGCACGCGCTCGGCGGCGGGTGGGCGCAGGGCCGCACGCACCGACGGTTCGGCGGCGGTCAGCGCGTCCGTCCCGGTGAGCTTGACGAACGCCATCTGGCCGTACGGTCCGCCGAGCAGTACGTCGAGGGCCGCCATCGCCTCGGGGGCCTCGATGGAGACGAGGCCGGCCTGACGCATACGACGGCGGTAGTACGCCGACGAGACGCTGCCCTGGCTTCCCCACCAACCCCAGTTCATCACCTTCACCGGGCAGTTCCAGTGCCGGTCCAGCAGGCGCGCGTAGGCGTCGAGGAAGGCGCTGCCCGCCGCGTAGTTGCCCTGTCCGGCGGTCGTGGCGAAGGACTGGACGGAGGAGAAGAACAGGGCGAAGTCCAGGTCCTCTGCGCCGAAGACCTCGGCCGTGGTGACGACGGCGTCGACCTTCGCGGCGAGGCTGGCGCGCATGGTCTCCTCGTCCATGGTGGCGAAGCTCTGGTCGCGCAGGACGAGGGCCGCGTGCACGACACCGTGGACTCGCGGGAACTCGGCGCTGACGCGGTCGTACGCGTCCTGCAGCGAGGCGCGGTCGGACGCGTCACCCCGCACGTAGTGGACGCTGCCCCGGCCCCGGACGGACGCGAGGGCGGCATCCACGGACGCGTCGCGCGGGCTGCGCCCGATCCAGACGACGTGGGCGCCGAAGTGCTCGACGACATGCCGGGTCCAGGCGGCGCCGAGACCGCCGGCCCCGCCGATCACGACGTAGACGCCGCCTTCGCGGTAGCCGGCCGGGCGGGTCCCCTCGACGTCGCAGGGCGCCCAGCGCCGGGTCAGCCACTGGCCGCCGCGGTGGACCCAGGAGTCCGCCCGGTCAGGTACCGGCAGGGCTACGAGGTCCTCGGGCCAGGGGTCGTCCGCCAGGTCGGCGCGCCGCACGGTCCAGTTCGGGTACTCCTGGGCGAGCGAGCCGAACAGCCCGTGCAGCCCGGCGTGGGCGGGCGAGGCCGGCTCGGCGGGGTGGGTGGCGAGAGCCCATCGGGTGACCAGGGTGATGCCGAGCGGCCTACGGTCGTACTCGGCGCGCAGCAGTCCCTTGATCATGCGGAAGGCCGCGTACACACCGTCGGTCTGCGCACCGAGGAGGCCGGCCGCGTCCATCGCCGCGGGAGCGGTCTTGGGGGCCGCCCACACCAGGTGATCGACCGGGTCCATGGCGCGCAGCGCCCCGGCCACCTCGTCAACGGACGCGGTGGGCGGCAGATGCCACGCCGTGGTACGAGCGCAGCGGCCGGTGATCCGGGAGAGCTGTTCGGCGTCGCCGCCGACGACCAGGACGTGGTCGTCGTGTTCGGGAGAGGACGCGGTGAGGTCCTGTACCGGGAGGGCGTCCCAGACGGGTGCGAAGAGCGACGGCGGCGCCTGCGTGACCTGGCGGGCGGTGTAGCCGGTCATCCGCACGCACACCTCTCCGGCGTCGTCGACCAGGTCGATGTCGAGGCGGCTGAGCGGGCTGTCCACCGCCGGGTCGTCCGCGGTGCGGACGACGGCCCACATGGCCGGTGCGCACTCGGCGAAGACGTCGAGCTGTTCGAGCGCGAAGGGCACGGCGGTGCCCTGCGGCATGCCGTCGCCCGCCATGTTCAGGGCTGCCGATGCCTGGATGGCCGAATCGAGCAGCGAGGGGTGCAGCAGGAAGGGGACCGCGGGCGCCGGCGCCGCATCGGGCGTCCGCAGCTCCGCCAGCACCGTGCCGGGACCGACGTGTGCCTCGTGGAGGGCGCGCAGCGCGGGGCCGTGGTCGATACCGCGTTCCACCAGCGCCTCGTGGACGCGTTCGCCTGCCACCGTGGTGGCACAGTCGCGGCGCAGTCCGGGCAGGTCGGTCCTCGGCGGGCGGGGCGCGTCGGTCGAGGTGGCCCGGCCCTCGCAGAAGACCGCGTCCTCGGCACCGGCCGAACGGAACTCGAAGGCAGCGCCGCCGGGCGCACGACGCACCCACAGCTCGATGTCGCCCATCGCCTGGTCCATTTGGTCCGCTTGGGTGCCGTCGGCCGAGATCGGCCGTACCCAGGTGACGTTGCGCAGGCGCACGGCCGCGTCCGGTTCCGCGCCGAGGAAGCGCGCCGCCGCCTCCCTGGCCATTTCGAGGTAGACGACACCGGGCAGGACATGGCGCCCCTGGACCACGTGGTCGTCCAGGAACCGCCGGAAGTCGCCGAGGGTGAGGCGGGTCCGCTGCCCGTCGGTCGCAGCCGGGGCCCGGCCGGTTCCGCTCGGTGCGGCGGCGTCCTGGGCGGTGTCGCCGGATGCGGCGGGAGTCCCGGCGGGGAGTTCCGCACCGGCCCAGTGGCGGACGCGGGCGAACGGGTAGGTGGGCAGCGGTACCCGGCGGTGGGATCCGGGGGCGAAGGCGGCCTCGTAGTCCAGTTCGGCGCCACCGGCGAACAGGTCCGCCAGCGCCTCCAGTTCCGCGCGCAGGGTGTGGGGGTCCACGGGGCCGGCGAGCCTGCGCGGGGACTCCTGCTCCGTTCCGCCCGCAGCCTCCGCCGCGCGGCCCGCACCGGCGTCGCCGATGACGGCACGGGGTCCGCCGGTTCCGGCGTCGAGCACGCGGAGCAGGTCGTCGTGGTCCCGGACGACGCAGGCGAAGCGGTACCGGAAGTGTTCCCGTCCCGCCATCAGCGTCCAGGCGATGTCCCCGGTGTCCTGGTGCGGGTGGGCGCGGCAGTGTGCCGCGAGGCGCCGCACCTGCTCGGTGAGCTGTTCGCGCGAGTGGGCCGACAGTACGACCAGGTGGGCCGGGCGCGGTTCGCGCAGGGCGCGGGTGGGCCGAGGTGCCTCCTCCAGGACGAGGTGGGCGTTGGTGCCGCTGGCGCCGAACGCGCTTACCACGCCGCGGCGCGGCACCCCGGCGGGTGTCTCCCACGGCAGGGTGCGCGTGTTCACGTAGAAGGGACTGTTGCCGAGGTCGATGGCCTTGTTGGGTGACGCGAAGTGGAGCGAGGCCGGGATGCTCCGGTGCCGGAACGCGAGGAGCACTTTGAGCACTCCGGCGATCCCGGCCGCGAACTGCGTGTGCCCGAGGTTGGTCTTCACCGATCCGAGCGCGCAGAACTCCGTGTCGTCGGTGCCGACGCGGAACGCGCGGGTGAGGGCACCGAACTCGATCGGGTCGCCGAGCCGGGTGCCCGTGCCGTGTGCCTCGACCATGCCGATGCGCCGGGCGTCCACGCCGAAGGTGTCGTACACCTCGCGCAGCAGGCGTTCCTGTGAGAGGGAACTCGGGGCCGTGAGGCCGTTGGTGGCGCCGTCGTGGTTGATGCCGGAACCCCTGATGACACCGTGGATGTGGTCGCCGTCGGCGAGGGCGTCGTCAAGGCGTTTGAGTACGAGGACGCCTACCCCCTCGCCGGGCACGAAGCCGTCGGCACGGTCGTCGAAGGTGTGGCAGCGGCCCGATGGCGACAGCATGCCGGCGCGGCCAGCGAGGTCGTACAGGCGCGGTGTCGACTGCACGAACACACCGCCCGCGAGCGCCATGGACGTTTCGCCCGACCACAGGTCCTTGCAGGCGAGGTCGATCGCCACCAGGGAGCTGGAGCAGGAGGTGTCGACGGCGAGGGCCGGTCCGCGCAGGTTGAGGAAGTAGGAGATCCGGCCCGGGATGACGGAGCCCATGGTGCCCCACAGCCCTTGCACGGGCGCGGACTCGCCTTCGCCTCCGGGGTAGTCGCCGGCCCAGCAGCCGACGTAGACGCCGCATCGCCGTTCGTCCATCGCGCGGGCCGGGTACCCCGCGTCCTCAAGGGCCTTCCACGTCTCTTCCAGGAGGAGGCGCTGCTGCGGGTCCATGCCGCGCGCTTCGACGCCCGAGATGTTGAAGAACAGCGAGTCGAACTCGTCGATCCGGTCCAGGAATCCGCCGCGGGGCGCGATCGTGGCGTCGCCCGAGGCGGCCGTGTCCCAGCGGGTCGCGGGGGTGATCAGGTCGTCCCCGTCGGCCAGGTGTTCCCACAGGGCGTCGAGGGAGTCCGAGCCGGCGAACCGGCCGCTCATGCCGATGACCGCGACGGGCGGGCGGGCGACGGACCGGGAGGCGGGCGCGGGCGCGGGGTACGGCGCAGGCGCCTCGGTCGTGTGGGCCTGCTGCGCCTCGTGGCCTTCGTGCGCCTGGGACGGCGACGTTCCGCGGTCCGTTGCCGTGGCCTGGGGCCGTGCGGTGACCGGTGCCTCGGCTGCCGGGAGTTCGCAGTCCTCAGCCGGACGGGGCAGCACGATGGAGTCGCGGTGGGCCGTCAGCAGGTGGTCGGACAGGCGTCGGGCCGAGCTGTGGTCGAACAGGACACCCGTGTCCAGGTCGAGTGACAGCGCCTCGCCGAGTTCGTGCGCGACCCGTACCGCGAGGATGGAGTCGAGTCCGTAGTCGGCGAAGGCGGACGTGTCGGCGATGTCGGTGTCCGGCATGGCCAGCGCCCGCGCCAGAACGGCACGGACAACACGCGGGACCTCCGTGTCGAGCGCGGCGGGGGCCGCCGTGCGCGCGCTCCTCGGCGCGACCCGCGCCGGGGCAGGGGTCCGCGTCTCCGGGGCCGACGGGGACTCGCCGGCCCTTTCGGCCCGGAGCCCGGCCGCGGGCGACCGCGTGCCCTCGGTCTCGGCCTCGGTCTCCGCCGTCGGCCGCCCGGCCGGTGCGACGGGCGCGGCCACAGGCTCCTGAGCGTGCGCGGCCGGGCCCGCCCCGCCGCTCTCCGCGGAGACGGGGGCGAGATCCCCGATCCAGTACCTGTCCTTGGCGAACGGGTAGGTGGGGAGAGCTACCCGGCGGCGGACGCTCCCCTCGTGCAGCAACCGCCAGTCGGCGTCCAGGCCCTGGACCCACACCGCGGCCAGCTTCGTCAGCTTTCCGGACCGGGCCCACCGTTCGGCCAGCAGCTCGCGCACGTCGTCGTCGGCCAGTTCTGCGAGCAGGCCCGCCGCACCGCCCGTGGTGGTGCCGCGGTGGAGGACCGCGCCGTCATGGTCCGGTCCGGCTCCGGTGAGGAAGTCGTCCAGGGCGTCGAGGAGTTCGCCCTTCGAGGCGACGACGACGGCCAGCCGTTCGCTCATGGGCTCCCGGCCGGTCTGGAGGCTGTAGGCGAGGTCGGCGAGGTCGTCGTCGGTGCGGGCGACGTGCTCGGCCAGCCGTGCGGCGACGGCGGTGAGCTGCCCCGAGGTACGCGCCGACAGGACGACGAGCTGCTCGGAGCCGTTGGCGGAGGCCTGGGTCATCGCGGGAAGGTGCTCCTCGGTCTGTAGCGGTGTGTACTCCTCGACGATCACGTGGGCGTTGGCCCCGCCGGCTCCGAAGGAGGAGACGGAGGTGATCCGGGGCCGACCGTCGAAGTGCCAGGGCGCCGCCTCGCGCTGAACGAAGAAGGGGGTGCGGTCGAACGCGATGTTCGGGTTGAGTTCCCCGGTGTGCAGGGTGGGCGCGAACTGCCGATGCCGAAGCTGGAGGACCGCCTTGGTGAGTCCGGCGATGCCGGCCGCGGCCTCCAGGTGCCCGATGGCCGACTTCGCCGACCCGATCGCGCAGAACTGCTTGTCGGCGGTGTCCTGTTCGAAGGCGGTCGTCAGCCCCTGGATCTCGATGGGGTCGCCCAGTTCGGTGCCGGTGCCGTGGGCCTCGACGTAGCCGATGTCGCGCGCGGACACCCCGGCGCGGTCCAGGGCCTCGCGGATCAGTTCCGCCTGGGCGCCGGAGCGCGGCACGGTGTAGCCGTTGGAGCGGCCGCCGTGGTTGACGCTCGTGCCACGGATGACCGCGAGGATGCGGTCGCCGTCGGCCTCGGCCATGGACAGGGGCTTCAGCAGGACGCAGCCCACTCCCTCGCCCGGCACGAACCCGTGGCCGCCGGAGCCGAAGCTCCGGCAGTGCTGGTCCTGGGACAGCATGCCCGAGTGGCACAGCTCGATGTAGTCCAGCGGGTGGAGGTAGAGGTTGACGCCACCGGCGATGGCCATGTCGCAGGCGCCCCGGTGGATGTTCTCGCACGCCTCGTGCACCGCGGTCAGCGATGCCGAGCACATCGTGTCGATGGTCATGCTGGGACCGTTGAGATCCAGCTGGTACGACGTGCGGGAGCTGAGCGACGCGAACGACAGCGCGGGTACGACCGTCTCACCCGAGGGCAGCCGGGCGGCGCCGTGGCGGATGTGGCCGCTCTTGGTGACGCCGGCGAAGACCCCGACGCGCCTGCCGTGGCGGCGGCCCAGCGTCTCACGGGTGTATCCGGCGTCCTCCATCACCTCGTGCGCCGCTTGGAGGAAGAGCCGCTCCTGCGGGTCCATGACGTAGGCGTCGCGCGGGGCGATCTGGAAGAACAACGGGTCGAACGCGGCGTGGTCGTCGAGAAATCCGCCCCATTTGCTGTAGCTGAGTCCGGAGGCGACGGCCTTGCGCCGGTCGGGCTCGTAGAAGCCGGTCAACGGCCAGCGGTCGGCGGGCACTTCGCGGATGCAGTCCCGCCCTTCCCGCAGGTTCGTCCAGAACGCGTCGAGGTTGTCCGCCTGCGGGTAGCGCCCGCTCATGCCGATGACCGCGATGGGCTCGCGCACCAGCGGGACGGAGGCCGCGGCGCTCCGCCGCTCCGGCGCGGCCGGTCCGGGAGCGGGCTCGGTGGGCCGCGCGGCGTCCGCGCCGAGGGACGCGAGCCGCTCCGCTATCTTCCGCAGGGTGGGCAGGTCGTAGAAGAGGGTCTTCGGCACGTCACCGAAGGCCAGCGCGAGTTCCCGGTTCAGCTGAACGACCATGATCGAGTCGAGGCCGGTCTCGCCGAGCGGCCGGTCCACGTCGATGGTGTCCACGGCGGTCTTCGTCACCCGGGCGAAGAGCGTGACGAGATGGCGCAGGCCGTCCGCGGCGTCGCGCTCGCGGGAGGCGGTCGGCGCGGTGCCGGCAGCCTCCTGGCCCGGCGTGGCGGGTGGCGGGGACGGCCGGCCGTGGTGCACCCACACCCGGTCCTCGCCCAGCTGCCACGCGCGGGACAGCGCGGCGATTCCGTCGGAGGCGGGCATGGGGGCGAGGCCGCGGCTCCGCCACAGGTGGGCGAGGGCCGCGGGCGACACCGGCATCCCGCCGTCCGCCCACAGCGGCCAGGCCACCGACAGGGTTCGTCCCTGGCGTTCCCCGGCCGCGACCCGCGCGTTGCGCAGTTCGGCGAACTCGTCGAGGAAGGCGTTCGCGGTGGCGTAGTCGCACTGGCCGGGGTTTCCCGTGACCGCGGCCCCGGAGGAGAAGGTGATCAGGAAGTCGAGCGGCGCGTCACCGAGCGCGTGGTCGAGGTTGACCAGGCCGTCACTCTTGGGTTCGAGGACGTCCTCCCACTCCTGGTCGGTCTTGGTGGTCAGCGCGGAATCCCGGAGCACACCGGCCGCGTGGAACACGCCGTCGATCCGGCCGAACTCGGCGCGGACACCCGCTACGAGACGGCGGGTCTCCTCCCATCGGGAGATGTCGGCCCGCGCGTGGCGGACGGTGGCGCCGGCGGCCCGCAGGCCGTCGAGGAGGGCGTCGGTCGCGGCACTCCGCGGCGAGCGGCCCGCCAGGACGACGGTGGACCGCTCGGCGCGCTCGGCGATCCAGCGCGCGACGACGGAACCGACTCCTCCGGTCCCGCCTGTGATCAGGTACACGCCGTCGGGGCGCAGCGGGCCGTCCGCGGTGGGCTGCGCCGCCCGGGCGACCTCCCACGTACGGACCAGGCGCTCGCCGTCGCGGTGGAGCACCAGGTCGTCGCCGGCGCCCGCCTCCGCGGCCAGGACGGCACCGAGCGCGCCGCCCTTGCCAGGTTCGTCGAACCCGATGACCTGGCAGGTCAAGTGGGACGCTTCGAGCATCGCGGTCCGCATGAACCCGGCGAGGGCGAACGCGGTGCCGCCCCGTCCGGCGGCCGGGACGACCGCCTGTACGAGGGTCCTGCCCGGGCGTTCGTCGGCCGCCGCCTCCCGGACGGCGCCCAGGCACTGGCGCGTCACGTCGCGGAACCACCCGTCGAGGCGTTCCTTGGGCGAACTGACGGTCACACAGCGCACGTCGGGGTCCTGGACGAGGGCGTCCCGGGCGGCCTGGGCTTCCTCCAGGAGGATGACCAGGCGCCGTGCCGGGGCAGTCGCGCACTCAGCCGCCGTGCGGGGCCGAGGCGTCCACCGGGGCACGAGCAGGGTGGTCTCCATGGCCTGGGTGCTCATGGCGGGGGTGCCGGAGCCGGTGTCCGAGGTCGTCGGCACGGCCGGGGCCCGCCCGGCGGCAGGGGCCGAGATGCGGCGCGGCGGGTGGCCGGGAATCCAGTGGCGATCGCGGGCGAAGGGGTACCCCGGGAGGTGCGCACGCTTCGGCGTGCGCGCTCCGTGCAGTGTCCGCCAGTCGGGGTCGGCGCCGCGGGTCCAGTCCAGCAGGACCTGCCGGAGGTCGTCGTACCCGGCCGTCCGCTCCGTCGCGGGGGTGGCGGATGCGCCGGCGCCGGCGTGGCGTCGCGCACCGCCGTCGGCGGGCAGTTCGACGCTTCCCCGCGCGCCGCCCTCGACGACGTGGCCGTCGGTGACGAACGCGTCGAGGGCCTGCGCGAGCCGTTCGTGGGACTCCACCACCCATCCCACGCGTTCCGCCATCGCCTCCCGTCCGGCCTGGAGGGTCCAGGCGAGGGCGGTGAGCGGAAGCGGAGTGTGGCGCTCGTCCCGCAGCCGGGCGAGAAGGTTGCGCGCGATGTCGCGCAGGCGGTCCTCCGTACGCGCGGAGAGCGGGACGACGACCGCGCCCGCGGCCGGGCCCTGGTCGGCCCGGCCGGTGTCCGGGTCCGGGTACTCCTCCACGACGAGGTGGCAGTTGGAGCCGCCGAAGCCGAAGCTGCTGACGCCCGCGCGGCGCGGGGCCGCGGCGCCGTCGCGGCCGGTGGGCCGCTGCCAGATCTCGTTCTCCCGCACGATGTGGAAGGGTCCGCCGTCCAGCTCGATGAACGGGTTGATCTCGCCGCAGTGGAGCGTGGCCGGCAGCACGCCGTGCCGCATGGCGAGCAGCACCTTGAGCAGCCCGGCCATCCCGGCGGCGGCCTCCAGGTGACCGATGTTCGACTTGACGGAGCCCAGGCCGCAGGCGCCGTCGCCGCTCGCGCCGAGGCGCCGGAACGCCGAGCGCAGGGAACGCACTTCGACGGGGTCGCCGAGTGCCGTCCCGGTGCCGTGCGTCTCGATGTATCCGATGGTGTCCGGGTCGGTGCCGCCGACGGCCGCCGCGACGAGGTCGGCCTGGGCGTCGGCGTTGGGCGCGGTCAGCGAGTGGGCCCGACCTCCGTGGTTCTCGGCACTGCCGAGCAGTACCCCGAGGATGGCGTCGCCGTCGCGTTCGGCGTCGGCGAGGGGTTTGAGGACGACCGCCGCGACGCCCTCGCCCCGCACGTATCCGTTCGCCTCGCTGGAGAAGGTCTTGCACCGTCCGTCGGGGCTGAGCATGCCCGCCTTGTGGGCGCTGACGAAGGTGTCCGTGCTGAGCAGCAGGTTCACCCCGCCCGCCACGGCCATGCGGCAGGCGCCCGAGCGGATGGCCTCCAGCGCGCGGTGGACGGCGACCAGGGAGCTGGAGCAGGCCGTGTCGACCGGCTCGCTCGGCCCTCGTACGTCCAGTACGTAGGAGAGGCGGTTGGCGAGCATGGAATGCGCGTTGCCGGTCGCTGTGAACACGTCCGGCTCGATGCCGTGGGCGCTCAGCAGCGTGGCGTAGTCGGTGCCCGAGACGCCGAGGAACACGCCGGTGTCGACCGGCAGGTCGACGGGGCGGTACGCGCTGTCCTCCAGCGCGTTCCAGACGGTCTCCAGGGCCAGGCGGTGCTGGGGGTCCAGGAGTTCGGCCTCGCGCGGGTAGATGCGGAAGAAACCCGCGTCGAAGGCGTCCACGTCCTCCAGGACTCCCGCGTGGTGCGGGAAGTCGGCGTCCTCGGCGATCGCCCGGTACGTGTCGTCGTAACGGTGCAGCGGGAACGTGCCCACGGAGTCCACGCCCGCGACCAGGTTCGCCCAGTACTCGTCGAGGTTGCGGGCACCGGGGAAGCGTCCGGCCGCGCCGACGACGGCGACGGGCATCGGTGAGCCGTCGGCGGTGTCCCGGGGGCCGGTTGCCCCAGTGACGGGAGCCGGCGCCGCCCTCCGGGCCTCGGGCGAGCGCTCCGGCGCGGCCGTGGTCGCATCGGCCGTCTGCTTCTGCGCGCCGACGGGGTGTGGGGGCGCGGTGCCGGTCGTCGGCGCGGCGGGAGGGGCCGGGGGCCTGGGGTGGTTGGTGGGTATCCGGTCGCCGAACTCCGCCACCAGGTGTCGTGCCAGGGCGTCGAGTGTGTCCAGTTCGAAGAAGAGGGCCGGACTGACCTGCACGCCGAACCGTTCGCTCACGCGCCCGGCGAGGGTGACGAGCGAGATCGAGTCGAACCCGAAGGCGTAGAAGCCCGTGGTGGGTTCGATCTCCTCAGGCTCGAACCCGAGGATGCCGGCCGCGATCACCCGCAGCTCACCGGCGGCGAACCCGACCGCTCCCGCACCGGAGGCGGCTGCCTCCGTGGCCGCGGTGGCCGCGGTGGCCTCGACGAGGGACGCGGACGCGCCTGCGGGGGCGGGCGACGGCGCGCTCACCGGTACGGAGACGGATGTGCGCGGCGGAGCCGAGGAGTACGGGATGGTACGCCGCTCGGTCCGACGTCCGGGCAGGTCGGCATCCTCGTCGCCCCACCACACGTCGGTCAGCTCGCCGACGAGGCGGCCGGCGCCGGACAGCAGCAGGACGCGTCCGCCGAGTCCGCCGTCGCCGGGGAGGAGGTCGAGGACGACGCGTGCCACATCGGCGATCGGGGGATGCGCCACGGCGGCCTCGCCGATGCGGTGCGGTATCAGGCTCGCCCACCTCGCCGTGCCCGCTCGCTTCGCCACGAGCTGCGCGCCGTGCGCGACGGCCGCGAGGACGGCGGGCTCGATCGAGACGTTCCGCTTGACGTGGTTCTGCTGGAAGTCCGGCTGGGTGACGTCGAGCGCGAGGCATCCGTCCGGCAGCCAGTAGGCCGCCCGCACGCCTTCGGACATCGGCTGCCGCTCGATGCCGCCTTCGGCCAGCTCCGCGAGGAACTGCTCCTGGGTGAGTACGGCGACGGCTTCACGGGAGAGATCACCGGCGCCCGGCGCGGTACCGGCCCACCGGTCCGCCGTGCCGGCGTCGTCACCGGCGTGCGCGGTGAACTCGGCGATCGCGGTACGGGCTCCCGTGTCGTCCTGCGTGAAGACAGTGCCGTACCCGCGGCCCTCGGCGGCGGCGAACGTGGTGACCAGCCGGGACGCCTTCTCCCAGTCGACGCGGCCCACGGTGCGCAGATCACGGATCCGGGCACCGGCCGCGAAGCCGGAGACGCGTGCGCAGGCGAGGGCCGAGTCGACGGCGAACGTCGGCACGACCGCGCGCCGCTTGTCGCGCAGGTGACCGTAATCGACGAGGTCGTCCAGGCGCAGGTCCGTGCCGTAGCGCAGACCGCCGAGGTCCGACTCGTTCTCGCCGAGGAACGGATGCAGCGCGCGGCGGAACACCAGCGGCGCGACGACCGAGGGCGCGGCCGGGTCCTCCTCGACCCAGCAGCTCACCCGAGCGAAGGGGTAGGCGGGCAGCGGCAGGCGCCGGGGCCTGCGGTCTCCGTCGAGCACACTCCAGTCGGTCTTGTGGCCGCGGGTCCAGTCGAGGGCGGTCTCCCGCGCCTGCTCGGCCTGCGGACCGTCCCCGGCAAGGGCGGCAGCGGTGTCGCGGTCTCCCGCGAGGTAGCGTTCGACGGCTGCGAGGACGCCCTGGCAGTCCTTCGCCAAGAACGCCCAGCGGCGCGGCAGTTCGTTCTTGCCGACGCGCAGGGTGAAGGCGATGGCGGGGAGGTCGTCGTCGGAGCGCGTGGCGACGAAGTCGCGGAAGCGCAGCAGGTAGCTCTCCAGGGCTTCGTCGGTCATCGCCGAGAAGACGAAGAGTTCGTGACCGCCGTCGTGTGCCGGGACGGGGGCGGGGGTGTACTCCTCCAGCACCAGGTGGGAGTTCATGCCTCCCGCTCCGATCGAGGTGACCCCGGCCCGCCGGGGGTGCTCGACCAGACCGCCGGCCACGAGCGTGGTCGGCCTGCGCCAGTCGGTGAGCCGGCGCTGCACGTGGAAAGGCGTGTCGCCGAACGGGATGTCCGGGTTGGTCTCGTCGCTGTGCAGCGAGGGCGCGAGCTGGCCCTCGCGCATCTGCAGGACGACCTTGGTGATGCCGGCTACGCCCGCCGCCGCGAGGAGGTGGCCCATGTTCGACTTGACGGAACCGAGGGCGCAGAAGCCGGTGTCGGCCGTGGACGCCCGGAAGGCGTCGCCCAGCGCCTTGACCTCGATGGGGTCGCCGAGCGAGGTGCCCGATCCGTGGCCCTCGACGTAGCTGATGGTCCGGGCGTCGACGCCCGCGTCGTCGAGGGCTTTCCTGACCGCGCTGGTCTGCATGGCCATGCTGGGGACGGTGAACCCGTTGCGGGTGCCCGCGTTGGTGATCGCCGTTCCCTTGATGACCGCGTGGATGTGGTCGCCGTCCCGCTCCGCGTCGGCGAGGGTCTTGAGGACCACGACGCCGGCCCCCTCGCCGAGGATGGTCCCGTCCACGCCGAGGCCGTAGCTGCGGATGACGTCGGAGGTCGCCGTCGTGAAGTGCTCCTGGGACGACGTGATCAGGTTGTACGGATGCAGCAGGAGGTTGACACCGCCCGCGACGACCATCCTGGACTCGCCGGCCCGCAGCATCTGGACGGCCTGGTGCACGCAGGTCGACGACGTGGAGCACATCGTGTCGACGAAGAGCGACGGGCCGGTCAGCCCGTAGAAGTACGACAGCATGTTGGGCATGGTCGCGTTGTAGCTGCCGCTCTGCGGGGCTCCGCGCACCAGGCTGTTCTGGAAGCCGTAGAGGCCGTAGTGGTTGCTCATGGTGCCGGTGAGCACCGCGACGTCGCCCTGGTACTGGCGCTGGATCTGCTCCCGCGAGTAGCCGGCGTCCTCCAGCGCCTCGACTCCGAGTTGGAGGAAGAGGCGGACCTCGGGCGACATCTGTTCCGCATCGCGCTTGGAGATGTGGAAGTACCGGGGGTCGAACTTGTCGATGTCGCGCAGGAAGGTGCCGGTGCGGATGACGCTCTTGCCCGGCTCGGCCCGGTCGCGGCTGTAGATGGCGTCGTGGTCCCAGCGCTCGCGTGGGACCTCCTCGAAGGAGTGCCGCCCGTCCCGCAGGAGTTGCCACAGCTCGTCCATGGTCGCGGCGCCGGGGTAGCGGCCGGAGATGCCGACGATGGCGATGTCCCGGCTGCCGTCGGCCTCGGCGGACGGCTTCGCGGGCTCCGTGACGGTGATCGCCGCCGGGCCGGTGGCCGGTGCCGCGGCCACGGGCGTCGCGGTGCCCGTGGTGGGCTTCGTGGCCGTCGCCGGGGCGGTGGGCTCGGGTGCCTGCTCCGCGTCCTGTTCCGGGGCCCGTTCCGTGTCCTGTTCGGCGAGGAGGCTCACGAGCCTGTCCCGGTGGGCCTCGGCGAAGTATCCGGCCACGTCGGTGACGTTGAGGTACTCGAAGAAGAGCGTCTTGGACAGCGTGCCGAACAACCCTTCCAGGCGCGCGGTCATGTCGAGGATGGCGAGGGAGTCGATGCCGTACTCGACCAGGTTCGCGGTGGGGTCGATGGCGTCGGGACGGTACTGGAGGACCTCTGCGAGAAGCCTCGTCACGAGCACCACCGCGCCCGCCCGAAGAGCCTCCTCCGAGGGGACCGCCGGGACCCCCGTCCGGGGTTCGTCCCCGGGCAGCGCCGGGGCGGGAATCGAGGCGTCGTCCCGGCGTCCGGCACCGGCGGCCGCCACCGGTGTGAGCGCCGGGTCGGTGAGCCTCGCCTCGGCTCCGTGGGCCACCACGAGGTGTGTGGGGCCGTGGGTCAGCGCGTGTCCCAGAGCGCGCACGCCCGCCTCCGTGGGCAGCGGCTCCCAGCCGTGCCGCTCGCGCATCGACGCGCGGGTCGGATCGTCGACGCGCATCCCGCCCTCGGCCCACAGCGGCCAGCTCACCGCGAGGGTGGTACCGGTGCGCTCTCCGGCCTCGACGAGGGCCTGACGGTGCCCGGCGAAGGCGTCGAGGAAGGCGTTCGCCGCCGCGTAGTCGGACTGTCCGGGATTGCCGAAGACCCCGGCGACGGAGGAGAACAGGACGAAGAAGTCCAGGTCGCAGTCGCGGGTCGCGGCGTCGAGGTGCAGGGTGCCACGCACCTTGGGACCGAGCACGGTGTGCAGGTCCTCGTGGCTCTTGCGCAGGGCGAAGCCGTCCCGGAGCACACCGGCCGCGTGGACGACACCGTCGAGGGAGCCGTGAGCGCGCATGATGGCGCTCACCGCGCGCTCGACGTCCTGCGCCGAGGTGACGTCTACGGGCAGGCTGTGCGCGTCGACGCCCTCGTCGCGCAGGGTGCGCAGGGCGGCCTCGGTGTCCGAGCCGGACGCGGAGCGCCCGCTGAGCACCACGGTGACGCCATCGTGGCGGGCGAAGTACCGGGCGATGTGGCGTCCCAGGCCACCGAGGCCGCCGGTGACCCAGTAGACGCCGTCGTCCTTGAGTGGGGGTGTCGAGGGTCCCTCGACGACCGTTGCCGGCAGGGTCCGGCGGACGTGCCGTACGCCGTCGGCGGTGTAGCGGACCTCTGCGTCGGCCACCGCGTCGGCGGCCTCGTCGCGCACCACGCGCCGCAGCAGTTCCGCGTCGGCCACATCGAGCCCGGCCACCCTGACGACCCGTCCCCGGACTGCGGGGTTCTCCAGGGCCACGGTCCGGAACAGGCCGGTGAGCGGGGCGTGGAAGTGCCGCGGCACACGGTCATCGACCAGGACGACGAAGCGATGGTCCTGCCTGGGCCTGCTGTTCAGCACCGCACCGAGCGCGCCGAAGACAGTGTCCGTGACGGCCGCGACCCCTTCGGCGGCCTTGGTGCGCGCCACTGCGGGCAGCCGTGCGAAGCCGGTGGCAGCGGAGTCCGGGGCCCCGGCGAGGTAGGCGTGCACGACGGTACCGGCGTCAGGCTCGCCGGTACCCTCCGGCAGCGGCACGGGTGTCCATCCGGTGACGGCCGCGACGACGTGCGAGCCGTCGGAGGCGGCAGGCAGCGGCGCCCCCGGCCTCTGGAGCAGTCCACGGACCCGAGCCGTCACCCGGCCCTCGCCGTCGGCGAGATCGATGTCGAACTTGTCCACCGTGCCACTGCTCCCCGCTCGTCTGACCCAGGCCCATGTCTCGGCCGGGCTCGGTCCGGTGATCTCGATCCGTTCCAGTACGAACGGCATCACCGCCGCGTCCGGCGGCTCCGGCGCCTCGGCCCTCATCAGCGCGACCGATGCCTGGAACGCGGCGTCGAGCACACTCGGGGGCAGCACCAGACCGTCGTGCGGCGCCGGGCCGCCGGGCACGGTGATCCGCGCGAGCACGCCGTGCGCACCGTGCCGGATCTCCCGCAGACCGCGCATGGCAGGCCCGTACTTCAGTCCCTGGCGGCGCAGTTGGGCATACAGCTCGGGGACCGGCACGGGCGCGGAGGCGGCCCGCAGCGCTTCGAGGTCGAGTGCGGCCGGGGCTTCGGCCGGGACCCGTGCCTCGGCCGTTCCCCGGCTGTGCACAGTGTCAGGGGAGCCGGCGGTGGCGCCCTGCCGTACCTCGAAGGCGACGGCACCGTCCTCGTTCCGGGAGAGCTCCACGTGCACCGTGACGGGCTCGTCGCCGACGGTCAGCGGGCGCAGCCACGTCATGTCCTTCAGGGTCACGGCGGCCCGCTGCCCGTGCCCGTCGGGTTGCACGGCACGGCCGACCGCCTCGCGGACCATCTCCACGTACGCCGCGGCGGGCAGGACGCGAGCGCCATTCACCCGGTGCGCCTCCAGGAAGGGTTCGGCGCCGGTGAAGACTGAGGTGAAACGCTGCCGACCGAGCACGGAGGTGTTGCGGTGCACCAGGGGGTGCGGCTCGTCGCGGCTCCCGACGGCGGTGGCCCGCCTCTCCTCGGGTATCACGTACCAGTGCGGCACGCGCTCGAAGGGGTAGGTGGGCAACCGGACACGGCGCGCCCGCGGGTATCCCGCGCGCTGCCGCCCGGCCTCCCAGTCGACCGCCTCTCCGGCCTGCCACTCCCGCGCGACGGCGAGGAGGACGGCCGGGTCCTCGTCCGGCGCCGTGGCGGCCCCGTCCGTGCCGCCGTCCGCGGGGGCATCGGAGGCGGCCGGGTCATCCCGCAGGAGGGTCTCCAGCGCCTCGGCCAGCCGGGCATGGCTGGTGGCGGTGATGACACGGCGGACCTGCATGGCCTCTCGCCCGATCTGCAGGGTGTACGCGATGTCGGCCAGTGCCTGGTGGGGCTGTAGCGACGCGGCGTCGCCGTCGGCGGAAGCGGCGAGGTGTGCGAGGAGTTGACGGGCGACCGCGCGCAGGCGGTCCTCGGTTCGCGCCGAGAGGGGGAAGACCTCCACGCGTCCGTCCCGCGTACCGGCCGGCGGGTCGTCGGCGAGGTGCTCCTCCAGCAGGCAGTGCGCGTTGGCGCCGCCGAAGCCGAAGGAGCTGACTCCCGCGCGGCGGGGCAGTTCGCCGCCGTTCGGGGCGGTACCGGGGGCCTGCCACGGCTGGGTGTCGCGCACGACGTAGAACGGGCTGCCGTCGAGGTCGATGAGCCGGTTGGGCTGGGTGAAGTTCACCGTGGCGGGCAGCGTCCGGGTGGCGAGGGCGCCGATCACCTTGACGATGCCCGCCACCCCGGCGGCCGCCTCCAGGTGACCGATGTTGGTCTTGACCGAGCCGAGGCCGCAGGTCCCCGGCACGGGGCGGGTGCCCTCGGCCGCGTGCAGGCGGTCGAATGCCTTCTTCAGGCCGAGCACTTCGATGGGGTCGCCGACCGGGGTGCCTGGTCCGTGGGCCTCGATGTATCCGACGCTGCCCACGGGGATGCCCGCGCGGGTGTACACGCCCTCGATGAGGTCGGCTTGGGCGGCGGGGTTGGTGACGGTGAGCGAGTTGGTCCGGCCGCCGTGGTTGGTGCCGGTCGCCTTGATCACGGCGTGGACCGGGTCCCGGTCCTCGACGGCGCGGTGCAGCGGCTTGAGCAACAGCATGGCGCCGCCCTCGCCGCGGACGAACCCGTCGGCGCCCTTGTCGAACGCGTGCGACCTGCCGGTCGGCGAGAGC
This sequence comes from Streptomyces sp. VTCC 41912, assembly GCF_045799175.1. Classification (NCBI taxonomy): domain Bacteria; kingdom Bacillati; phylum Actinomycetota; class Actinomycetes; order Kitasatosporales; family Streptomycetaceae; genus Streptomyces; species Streptomyces sp. VTCC 41912. The sequence continues at coordinate 199,856 of NZ_JBJMAB010000010.1, read as the reverse complement.
ATGCCCGCCTGGCTGAAGGCGACGAACAGCTTGGGCGACCAGATCAGGTTGACGCCACCGGCCAACGCCATGTCGCACTCGCCGCCGTGCAGCGCGGCGACGGCCTGGTGGACGGAGACGAGGGAGCTGGCGCAGGCCGTGTCGTTGATGACGCTCGGACCGTGGAGGTCGAAGTGGTACGACACCCGGTTCGCCACGATGGCGAAGTCGGTGCCGGTGGGGAGGTAGGCGTCGATCTTCGCCCCGTCCCGTTCCATCATCTCGGCATAGTCCGAGTGCGAGACGCCCATGAAGACGCCCGTGTTGGTGCCGGCCAGCGCGCTCTCCGGGTACCCGGCGTCCTCGATGGCCTTCCACGCCAGTTCGAGGGTCAGCCGCTGCTGGGGGTCCATGGTTGCGGCTTCGCGGGGCGAGATGTTGAAGAAGGCGGCGTCGAAGCATTCGGCGTCGTCGATGAAACCGGCCCAGACGCTCCTGGTCTTCTCCGCACCACCGCGCGGATCGCCGAACCAGCGCTCCTTGGGCCAACGCCGCTCGGGAACTTCGGAGATGAGCGACCGACCGGCACGCAGCTCGCGGAAGAGACCGGCGAGTGTGTCGGAGCCGGGAAATCGCAGGGAAAGGCCGATGACGGCGACGTCACAGGACTGGTCGGGCATCGGGCGGCTCATCGATCGGCTCCTGTCCGGGCGGCAACGCGCCGCCTGTCGACGGTCGTTCGCAGATTCATCCGCGCCCGCTTCGGGCCGTATGCCGCGCCCGCGGAAGTCGCCCGACCGGCGAGGACGAACTGCTGGTTGAGGATCGCGGTCGACAGCAGGTACACGAACGCCTGGTCCTCTTTGGTACTGATCTGTTCGACCGGTGCCCGCATGATCTTCGAAACGAGTTTTCCGGCGAAGACGGGATTGACGCAGTCGATGCGGCGCAGCTCGTTCTCGGAGAGCACCAGTTCGAGGCAGTCGGGACGTTGTTCCTTGAACACCGCGCTGCCCGGCGCCCGGTAGGGCTGTTTGGGCCGGCTGAGCGTCCATTGCGGAAGATCGTCGGCGAAGGCGTTCTTCAGGATGGCCTTCTCGTCCGATCCGTCGTCGTAGCGGAGATTCACCGAGGCCGCGGCGCGTACGACGGACGGGTCGAGGAACGGGGCACGGTTCTCGACGCTGTGGGCGAGACTCGCCCGTTCCCCCTGGGTCGCCAGGAGGTATCCGGCCAGAAGTGTCTTGTACTCGATCCACTGCGCTTTCTGCACGGCGGTGAGACGGTGGTATCCGGGCGTGCCGCCCACGAGTTCCCGCATGGATTCCAACGGGTCGCCGGGGTCCTTGAGCAGGCGGGTGGCGAACATTCCGTTCTGGTAGCGCAGTTCGTGCGAGAAGAGGCCGGGGGTGCGCTCGGCGCTGAACTGCTGGAAGAGGCCCAGCAGATGGGACCGGCGGGCGGCACCGAAATGTGCGAGCTCCGGGTGCAGGGTGGCGAGCCGACGCAGCCGGTCCTCCTCGGACAGGGTGTTCCAGGACTCACGGAGCATGGTCTCGCGGAAGAGCGAGTAGCCGAGGAACGCCTCGTCGGCGCCCTCTCCGCTGAGCACCGTCTTGATACCCGCGTCGCGGACGTGCCGGGACAGCAGGTACATCGGGACGAACGAGGTCCGGAAGGCGGGCACCTCGGCGTGCCACACCGCGTCGGCGAAGGAGTCGGCGATGTCGCGGTGGGAGACGGGCAGGGCGGAGTGTCGGGTGCCGAGGTGGGAGGCCACCAACTGCTGGCTGCTGGACTCGTCGAAGGTCCGGTCCGCGAACTCGACGGAGAACGTGCGGACTTCGTGTGCGGACTGCTCCGTCGCCAGCTTGGTGACGATGGACGAATCGAGGCCGCCGCTGAGGTACACGCCCACCTCGACGTCGCTGCGCAGCCGCACCTCGACGCTGCGGCGCAACGTCTCCCGTACGAACGCGATGGCTTCCCGCTCGTCGCCGTCGAACGCCGGCCCGTCGACGCGCAGTTCCTCGTAGTGCGTCACGGTGTGCCGACCGCCCTCGACCGACAGGAAACCGCCCGCCGGCACCTGCCGCACCCCCTGGAACGGCGTGCGGCCTGGCAGCGGAGCCCACAAGGTGTACACGGAGGCGAGTTCCCGCGCGTCGAACTCGAACCGGAATCCGGGGTAGGCGGCGAAGGCCTTCATCTCCGAGGCGAAGAGCAGGGCGCCGTCGTGCTCGGTGTAGAAGAGCGGCCGCTTTCCGTACCGATCGCGGGCCAGGAAGAGCGTCCCGGCCTCGTTGTCACGGATGGCCAGGGCGAAGGCGCCGTTAAAGCGCGTGAGGCATTCGGGTCCCCATTGGATCCACGCCTGGAGCACGACCTCCGTGTCCGATTTGGTACCGAAAGGACGCCCGAGTCGCCGGAGTTCCTCGCGGAGTTCCACGTGGTTGTACAGTTCCCCGTTGAAACAGATCCAATGACGTTCACCGGGATCGGACATGGGCTGTGCGCCCGATTCCAGATCGATGATGGCCAGTCGGACCGTTCCCATCGCGACGCCATCGTCCAGGTAATAGCCGGCCTCGTCGGGCCCTCGGTGATGGATCGACGAAAGCATCGAGGTAATACATCCAGAGGCTTCTTCACCGAGCGAACGGGAAGCAACCAAGCCGGCTATGCCACACACGTCGAATTCCCCTGCCTAAGCGTTCAGTTCAATCTTTTCGGCCATGAAATCGTCGATCGTGGCGAGCGACACGAAAATGTTTCCGAGAATCTCGTCCGATGAGATCTTCACGCCGAACTCGGATTCCAGGAAATCCATGAGCTGCAAGTAACCGAAGGAATCCATGACACCGGCCTTGAAAAGGTCGGTGTCCGGGGTGACATCCTCACCGAACTCGACCAGGAACCGATCCTCCATATAGTCCCTGATCTTCTCTCTCCTGCCCATTCCCCACCCCTTCACTGTTCGTTGAAAACCGCCGTCACACGCCGATGGTACGAATGTGCTGAACCATCCGCGTGAGGTCTTTTCCGCCGACTTCCTGGAATTCCAGTTCGCCGCGCGACATGAGGTACCGGATGCTGTCGGTCCAGCGGACCGGCCTTACCAGCTGCTCGGCCAGCCGCTCGCGAATCCGGCCGGGCTCATGCGGCCGTGCCGTGACGTTCGAGATGACGCGAACCCGCGGCGCACCGAAGGAGAAACCCTCCAGGAAACGGGCGAACTCGCGTCGCGCCGACTCCATATAACGGGAGTGGAACGCGCCGCCGACCCGCAGCGGAGCGAACCTCACCCCCCTGTTCCGCAGCGCGGCGTGCGCCGCCTCCAGCACCCGCTCGGGGGCCGCGACGACCACCTGCGCGTCGGTGTTGAAGGCGGCGATGTCAACGCCCTCGACGCCGTCCTCCGCGAAGATCTCCGCCAGTCGGGCTTCCGAGGTGTTCATCACCGCGGTCATCCCGCCCCCGACCGCCTCGGCCATCAGCTCGGCACGCCTGCGCACGATCCGCAGACCGGTCTCCAGATCGAGGACGCCCGCCGCCATCAGGGCGTTGTACTCACCGAGGCTGTGTCCCAGGCAGTAGTCGGCGGTGCGTTCCTCGCGCCGCTCCCGTTCGAACAGATGCAGGGCGTTGACGACGAAGAGGGCTGGCTGCGTGTAGGCGGTGTCGGCCAGCCGGCCGCCGGGATCGTCCCGGCACAGTGCCACCAGGTCGTACCCCAGCAGGTCGGACGCGAACTGCGCCACTCCCGGATACTTCGGGAAGACGTCCTGCCCCATGCCACGGAACTGCGAGCCCTGGCCGGGAATCAACACTGCGAAAGCCATCGGTTTTCAACTCCGTGCGTTTCGTCCGGTGGGCATGCCTGATCAACTCCGGGATGCCACCGGGAATTGACGGCCCGTCGGCTTCCGCGGTGCGCATCTCGCACCGCGGGCGAACGACGGACCGCAGGCACGAAGGACACGGCCCGTCGAGGGCCGACCGCGCGACCCGCACCACGCGGTCGACCGTTCCGGCGTCCGCTTCGGGAACCGTTCCGATCACTGAACCGACCGCCGGCTGGACCAGGGGGAAGGGCACTCCCCTCTCGTCGGACCGCCCGCTGACGTCCGGCGCCCAGTGCCGCGGGCCCGCTTGTGCGGGCCGTACGTCGCTCACGCCGATGACCTCCAGGCTTCGCCGTCCGACAGCGCCTTCTCCTACGAACATCTTGGCGAGCTGAGCCACGCCCGGATAATGCCTGTTCCGATCACCGGTATACCCGATCAGGCATAGCTGCTGGTGAGGGGCGTTCATGCACGGATTCACCGTCGACCTCGCCTGGAGTGCGGGGCAGGCGACCTCCTTCACCCTGCCCAACACCGGGCCGGCCAGTGCCACCCCCACGGTGGCATCGGCCGCGCGGCGCAGGCAGCTGACCCCCGCGGCCCAGGCGCCGGTCGTCCAGTGGCAGGCGACCGCGGTTTCGCCGACCGCAGCACGGTGAGCGCCGTCTTCCACGCTTCCGAGCGCGGCCGGCTCCCGGCGTCGCCCGCCGTCGGTTCGTCGTGCGCCATGGATGCGGCCTCCTGCGGTGGGCGGGCTGGATCAGGAGAGCCAGTCGGTGTAGTGCGTGGGGGCGATACGGGCGTCGCCCTTGGTGGTGAGAACGTCGCCGCTGACGGCGGCGAACATGCCTGCGGTGTCGTCGGTGACGACGCTGCGGCCGTCGGGACGGGCGTCCAGGGTGATCCGTCCGAGGTCGTCGAGGGGGAAGACGTCGGGCCCGCCGACCTGGAGAGTGCCGTTCAGGGGGGCGCCCGCGGCGACTTCGGCGACGGCGTCGGAGACGTCCCGGGCCGCGATCGGCTGGATCGGGGTGGTGGGCAGACGGACCACGTCACCCTCGGTCGTCCACGACAGGACCGCGGCGACGAACTCCATGAACTGGGTGGCGCGCACGATCGAGTACGGGACCGGTCCGGCCTTGAGGATCTCCTCCTGGAGGGCCTTGGCCCGGTAGTAGGCGAGGCCGGGCACCTGGTCGGTGCCGACGATCGAGAGGATGACGGCGTGCCCCACCCCGCACTTCCGGCCGGCGGCCAACAGGTTCTCCATCGAGGTCCGGAAGAACATGAGGGAGGCGTCGTCGAACGTCGGGGAGTTCGTCAGATTGACCATGACGTCGGCGCCGGCCACCGCCTCCTCCACACCCTGCCCGGTGATCACGTCGACGCCCGTGGACATGGAATGCGGCACGGCCTCGTGCCCTGCCGCGTTCAGCTTCTTCACGACCTGCGATCCGATCAGGCCCGTGCCACCGATCACTGCGAACTTCATCGGTCACCCTTCGTCGCGTACCGCTGGGGCATGCCCCCAGCCTGCGACGGCTCGGTGTGCGACGCACGCGGGCCGTGCCCGGCCAGCCGGCGCCCCCGAGGCGGGCCCGTGCTGCGCGGGCTCGGCGGCGATCTGCCACCGTCAGGTCACCCAGGCCGCACGGGCCGTAGCAGCCGAAGCGATCCGGATCGATCGAACATACGATGGTCGGGAGCGGGCTCGGGCAGCCCGTAGTGCCGGCCGTCGGGAGCGCGCAGGGCGGAGGAACATGGCACAGGCCACCGACGCAACGCGGACCGTCATCCTGACGGTGGACGACGACCCGGGAGTCTCCCGTGCCATCGCCCGCGACCTGCGGCTCCGCTACGGCGGCGGCTACCGGATCGTCCGTGCCGAGTCCGGCGCCTCCGCGTTGGAGGCGCTGCGCGAGCTGAAGCTGCGCGGCGACCTGGTGGCCGTGCTCCTCGCCGACTACCGGATGCCGCAGATGAACGGCATCGAGTTCCTCGAACAAGCCCTCGGCGTGTACCCGGGGGCGCGGCGCGTGCTGCTGACCGCCTACGCCGATACCGACGCCGCCATCGACGCGATCAACGTCGTCGACCTCGACCACTATCTCCTCAAGCCCTGGGACCCGCCCGAGGAGAAGCTCTACCCGGTCGTGGACGATCTCCTCACGGCCTGGCGGTCCAGCGACTACCGGCCGGTACCCGCCACCAAGGTGGTCGGGCACCGCTGGTCCGCCCCCTCCTCGCGGGCGCGCGAGTTCCTGGCCCGCAACCAGGTGCCGTACCGCTGGTACTCCTCCGACGAGCCGGAGGGACAGCGGCTTCTGGCGGCGGCCGGGGCCGACGGTCGACGACTCCCCCTGGTGATCACGCCGGACGGTACCGCGCTGATCGAGCCGGAGCCGACCGAACTGGCCGCCCACGTGGGGCTCGCGACCACGCCGACCGCCGCGTTCTACGACCTCGTCATCATCGGCGGCGGCCCGGCCGGACTCGGCTCGGCGGTGTACGGGGCCTCCGAGGGGCTGCGGACCGTACTGGTCGAACGGTCGGCGACCGGCGGACAGGCCGGACAGAGTTCCCGCATCGAGAACTACCTCGGCTTCCCGGACGGCGTGTCCGGTGCGCAGCTGACCGATCGTGCCCGCCGCCAGGCGAGCCGCTTCGGTGCCGAGATCCTCACCGCTCGCGAGGTCACGGGGCTGGAGGTGAACGGTCCGGCGCGCGTCGTGCGCTTCTCCGACGGCTCGGCGGTCGCCGCGCACAGCGTCATCCTGGCGACCGGAGTGTCGTACCGGCAGCTGGGGGCGCCGGGATGCGACGAACTGACCGGCTGCGGGGTGTACTACGGCTCGTCCCTCACCGAGGTGTCGTCCTGTGAGGGACAGGACGTGTACGTCGTCGGCGGCGCGAATTCCGCCGGGCAGGCGGCGGTGTTCCTGGCGCGGGGCGCGAAGTCGGTGACCATGCTGGTGCGCGGGGAGTCCCTGACGGCGTCGATGTCGTACTACCTGATCCAGCAGATCGAGGAGGCCCCGAACATCACCGTGCGGCCCCGGACCGTCGTCGAGGAGGCGCACGGCGAGGAGCACCTGGAACGGCTGACCCTGCGGGACACCGTGACCGGCGGCACCGAAGTCGTCGATGCCCAGTGGATGTTCGTCTTCATCGGTGCCGCCCCGCTGACCGACTGGCTCGGCGGGACCGTGCTGCGCGACGAGAACGGCTTCATCCTCGCCGGACCGGATCTGACGCCGGACGGGCGCCCCCCTGCCGAATGGGCACTGGACCGGCCGCCCTACCACTTGGAGACCAGCATCCCGGGTGTGTTCGTGGCGGGCGACGCACGCGCCCGGTCCGCGAAGCGCGTGGCGTCCGCCGTCGGAGAGGGAGCCATGGCCGTGATGCTCGTCCACCGCTTCCTGGAGCAGTCATGAGCGCACAGGTCATGGCCTGCGACCCGCACGAGATCGGCTCGCTGTTCCTCTTCGAGAAACTCTCCCCGGAGCAGCTCGGACGGCTGTGCTCCGAGGGACGGATGGAACGGTTCGCACCCGGGCCGGTGTACACCGAGGGTGACCCGGCGACCTGCTTCTACGTGATGGTCGAGGGAACCGTCGTACTGTCCCGCCGGGTCGGCGGCGACGATGTGGAGGTCAGCCGGACCTCGCAGCGCGGCGTGTACGCGGGGGCCATGCAGGCGTACCTGGGCGACCAGGTCCCGCAGACGTACATCAACTCGATGCGGGTGACCGAACCGACCCGGTTCTTCGTCCTGCCCGCGGAGTCGTTCGCGGACGTGATGCGGGAGTGGTTCCCGATGCCGACGCACCTGCTGGAGGGGCTCTTCTTCGGCTCCAAGAACACCCAGCGAGCCGTTGGCCAGCGGGAACGCCTGCTGGCGCTCGGGTCGTTGTCCGCCGGTCTCACCCACGAGCTCAACAATCCGGCCGCGGCCGCCGTCCGCGCCACCGCGGCGCTGCGCGAGCGGGTCGGCAGGATGCGGAACAAGCTGTCGGTCATCGCCCAGGGCCGCTACTCCCGCGAGGCCCTCGCCGAGCTCATCGAGATCCAGGAACGCACCGCCGAACGCGTCGCCAAGGCACCGGTGCTGACCCCTCTGGAGACGTCCGACCGGGAGGACGAACTCGCCGACTGGCTGGAGGAGCACGGCATCCCGGAGAGTTGGCGGATTGCGCCGACCTTCGTCCAGGCCGGGCTGGACACGGACTGGCTGGACCAAGTCGCGGCGACCGTGGGCGACGACATCCTGCCTGCGGCGATCGGCTGGCTCAACTACACGGTGGAGACCGAGCTGTTGATGGACGAGATCGACGACTCCACCACCCGCATCTCCCACTTGGTGGACGCGGCCAAGCAGTACGCGCAGCTCGACCGCGCCCCGCACCGGGACGTCGACGTCCACGAACTCCTCGACAGCACGCTGCTGATGCTGTCCGGCAAGATCGGCTCTCGGGTGCGGGTGGTCAAGGACTACGACCGCTCCCTCCCCGAAGTACCCGCCTACCCGGCGGAACTCAACCAGGTGTGGACCAACCTCATCGACAACGCGGTGGCCGCCATCGGCAGCACGGGCCACGACGGCACCCTGACGGTCCGCACGGCCAGGCAGGGCGACCGACTCCTCGTGGAGTTCCGCGACACCGGCCCCGGCGTCCCCGAGGACATCCGCAGCCGCATCTTCGACCCGTTCTTCACCACCAAGCCCGTCGGGGAGGGCACTGGCCTCGGCCTCGACATCTGCTGGCGGATCGTCGTCAACAAGCACCACGGCAGCCTCCAGGTCGAGTCCGTACCGGGCGACACGCGCTTCCAGGTGCTGCTGCCGCTCACCGCCACCGAGACCGAGACCGAGGCCGCAACCACGACCACCGAGGAGTCCGTATGACCGACATCGACGGCATCGCGGCGAGCGTCCCGCCCAGCAGTACCGGCTGCGCGGACTGCGACGCGGCGGGGGGCTGGTGGTTCCACCTCCGGCGCTGCGCGCAGTGCGGCCACATCGGCTGCTGCGACTCGTCACCGGCCCAGCACGCCACCGCCCACTGGAAGTCCTCCGGGCATCCCGTGGTGCAGAGCTTCGAGCCGGGTGAGGAGTGGTACTGGAACTACGCCACCGACGTGCTGTACGAGTCCGGACCGGAACTGGCACCGCCGACCAGCCACCCGGCCGCCCAGCCGACCCCGGGACCGGCCGACCGGGTCCCGCGGAACTGGCCGGACCTGCTGCATCCCTGAGAACCGGCGGCGAAATGACCACAAGAGACATGCATACGCCCGACTGTGGCGTGCACAAGGGTGCAGGCTCCGCTCGTCACCCCACAACCCGACCGCAGCGCAACACCCTTCAGCCGGCTGCGCTCGTCACCCCGCGTTACTCGGACCCCAGGGAGCATTCCCATGGCTGCTCAGACCGCATCGATCGTCCTTGAGCCCGAAGCACAGGACATCGCCGACGCGACCTCGCAACACCCGTTCCTGTACGAGCTGCAACCCGCCGCGGCGCGCAAGGTCCTCGACGACCTCCAGGCCGCACCGGTCGACAAGCTGCCCGTCGACGAGGAGTGGGTCACCGTTCCCGCCGCAGTGGGAGACGTACGGGTCCGCATCGTCACACCGCAGGGGACCACGGGAACGCTGCCCGTCGTGCTGTACATGCACGGCGGTGGCTGGGTACTCGGCAATGCCGGCACGCACGACCGCCTGGTGCGCGAGTTGGCGGTCGGCGCCCGTGCGGCGGTGGCATTCGTGGAGTACACACCGTCGCCCGAGGCCCACTACCCCGTGGCCATCGAGCAGGGTTACGCCACCGCGCAGTGGATCGTCCAGGAGGGTGCGTCCAAGGGGCTGGACGCACAGCGCATGGCAGTGGCCGGGGAATCGGTCGGCGGAAACATGACGGCCGCACTCGCCCTCATGGCCAAGGAACGCGGAGACGTCACGTTCGTACAGCAGTCGATGTACTACCCCGTCACGGACGCGGCCATGAACACCGATTCCTACGACCAGTTCGCCACTGGCTACTACCTGAGCCGCAGGCTGATGGAGTGGTTCTGGGACGCGTACACGACCGACCCGGACCAGCGCGCGGAGATCACCGCGTCCCCCAACCGCGCCGCCATCGGCCAACTCACCGGTCTGCCGCCCGCCCTGCTGATCGTCGACGAGGCCGACGTGCTCCGCGACGAGGGCGAGGCCTACGCGGCCAAGCTCCGAGCAGCCGGTGTACCGGTGACCACCGTGCGCTACGACGGCACGGTCCACGACTTCATGATGCTCAACTCGCTGAGCCGTTCCAAAGCCGCTCGCGGAGCCATTGACCAGGCCACGGCGTTCCTCCGCAACGCCCTCGGAACAGCCCAGGTCTCGTAGGCGAGCCCGGGGCCGGTATCCCGGCCGCGTCGGTTCGGTTTCCGGGGTGGCGGATGCGTTCCACGGCCCCGGGCCGCGCTCCGCAACCGGGTTCGCCATGGAAGAGTGGACCGGCCGCCCGTCGCTGCCGCCGACGTACCTGCTCAACGACTACCTCGCCGCCTGCCTGGGCGCTGCCGCCGTCGCCACGGCCCTGCGTCGACGTGCGACAGAGGGCGGCTCCTGGCGGATCCGCGTGACCCTGGCCGGAGTTGTCACTGGGTGCAGGAACTCGGGCTGCTGGCACGGGAGGACGCACTCGGCCTTCCCCTGCCCGGGCGCACCCCCCAGACCGAGCCCAGCGACGGGACCGCGGCCGGGCCCGAGGGGGTCCGGCACGGGTGGTCAACTCTCCTGTCTGGCCGGATGATTTCGCGGTCCGTGACGCGGCACGGGATCGCCCGCGTGCAGCCCGTGGGAATGCCCGCCTGACCTGTAGGAACAGGCCGATCTCGGGCGATGGGGAGTCGGCGCGCCCAGGCCGCGTATCCGGTTTGCGAGCCGCTGTGAAGGGGCCGATCCTGAAGGAGAGGTATGCCAACGATCGTGTGGACCGAGCGCGAGGGCTGCGGCGCTTGCGGCCGCCGGAGCCGGAGCCTGAGCAGGAAGCGGGTTCCAGATGAGGCTTGTCGTCGATCTCAACCGGTGCCAGGGCTTCGCGCAGTGCGTCTTCCTCGCCCCGGACGTGTTCGCCCTGCACGGCGAGGAAGCGCTGTTGTTCTCCCCGCGCTTCGACGAGGAGCAACGCGACCGGGTGGAGAAGGCCGCGGCGGCCTGCCCGGTGCAGGCCATCCTCGTCGACTACTCCGACGAGCCGACGCGGGGCGTGCCGGGGGGTGTGGAGCCCCATGTCGACTGATACGGAGATCGAGAGGCTGCGCCAGGGGCGCATCGTCGTCGTCGGCGCCTCGCTGGCGGGTCTGCGTGCGGCGGAGACCCTGCGTGATCAGGGGTTCACCGGATCTCTGACCATGATCGGCGACGAGCCGTACGAACCCTACGACCGGCCGCCGCTGTCCAAGCAGGCGCTGCTCGGACGGGCGCGGCCCGAGGACACCGCGCTGCCGCGGCGGCGCGACGTCGACGCCGCCTGGCGCCTGGGCGTCGCCGCCGAGGGACTGGACCGGGACGCCAAAGAGGTACGCCTGGCGAACGGCGACACCGTTTCCTACGACCGCCTGCTGATCGCCACCGGGACCCGGGCCAGACCCTGGATCCACCCTGAAGAGGCCGCGCTGGACGGGGTGTTCGTGCTCCGCACCCGCGACGACTCAACCCATCTGCACCGCAAGCTGACCTCCGGGGTCTCCCGGGTGCTGGTGATCGGCGCCGGTTTCACGGGCTCCGAAGTCGCCTCCGCCTGCCGGGAGTTGGGCCTTGAGGTCACGGTTGCCGAACGCGGCCCGGCACCCCTGGTCGGCGCGCTCGGCGGGGTGATCGGCGCGGCAGCGGACCGACTGCAACGGAGCAAGGGCGTCGATCTGCGCTGCGGGGTCAGCGTCACCGCCCTGGAGGGCGACTACGGGGGACGGCTCAGGCGCGCCCATCTGTCCGACGGCACGGCGATCGACGCGGAGGTCGCGGTCATCTCGCTCGGCGCCGTCCGGAACACGGAGTGGCTCGCCGGCTCGGGAGTGGCCGCGGGGCCCCGGGGCGTCGCGTGCGACGCCGGGTGCCGGGTGTTCGACGTCAACGGCATCGTCACCGACGACGTCTACGCCGCCGGTGACGTCGCCCGCAGCCCGCACCCGTTGTTCGACTACCAGTTCCTGTCGCTGGAGCACTGGGGCAACGCGGTCGAACAGGCAGAGATCGCCGCCCACAACATGATCTGTGCGGGGACCAAGCGCATTCCGCACCTGTGGGTGCCGATGTTCTGGTCCTCCCAGTTCGGCATCAACATCAAGTCCGTGGGTGTGCCCCCGCTGGGCGACCAACTGGTCGTCACCCAGGGGTCGCTCACCGAGGAGCGGTTCGTGGCCGTGTACGGCTACCGCGGCCGGGTCATCGCCGCGGCGACCTTCGACGGAGCCAAGTGGCTGGGGTTCTACCAGGAGCAGATCGCCGCCGGCGCACCGTTCCCACCGGAGTACCGCACGGTCGACCGTCGCACCGAGACGTTGCAGCCGGTCGACCCGGACTTCCCCGACCCCCACCTGCCCACGCACGGGCCCACCGTCACGCTGTCGGGCCACTCACCGAGCGAGCGGCGCGTGCGGTTCGTTCCGTCGCGTGCCTGACCACCGGCCCTGTGCCGCCCGGAGCCCCCAGGAGACACCATGACGCTCGGCACCCTCCCCGCGCAGATCACCGACTACGCCAACCGAGCCGATCCGTACCCGCTCTACGCGGAACTGCGCAGGACCCCGGTCAGGCGGGAAGACGACGGAACATACCTGGTCAGCACCTACTACGAGGTGCGGAGCCTGGCCAACGACCCACGGCTGAGCAACGACACCAGTCACCGCTCGCCCGGCTACGCCCGCATCGGGCAACCGAACGAGGACACCGGTCTGCCGCCCAGCTTCATCTTCACCGACCCACCCCTGCACGACCGGCTGCGCGACACCATCAACCGGCCGTTCGGTCCCCCGCACAGCCCCAGGTTCCTCGACGACCTGCGCGGAGACCTGGCCAAGGTCGTCACCGAACTGCTCGACGCCTTCGAGGGCAAGGACGAGGTGGACATCGTCGAGGACTTCTCCTACCCCCTGCCCGTCACCGCCATCTGCAAGGTCCTCGGCGTGCCGCGCGAGGACGAACCGCGCTTCCACGGCTGGGCCGACGCCCTGGCGTCGTCACTCGACCCCCAAGCCGGCGAGGACGGCCTGGAGAAGGCCCAGCGGGCACGCCAGGAGTTGGGCAGCTACCTGACCGACCTGATCGAGACCAAACGCCGCCACCCCGGCCCCGGGATGCTCAGTGCGCTCGCCCCCGAGATGACCCCGGCGGACCTGGAGGCCACCGCGGTGCTGCTCCTGGTCGCCGGCCACGAGACCACCGTCAACGCGATCACCAACACGACCCTGGCCCTGCTGCGCCACCCCGACGTCCTCGCACGGTTCCAGAGGGAACCGGCTCTGGCCGTCCCGCTCATCGAGGAAGTGCTGCGGTACGAGCCCCCGGTCCAGTTCGTGCCGTGGACCACCGCACTGGCCGACATCGACGTCGCCGACACCACGATCCCCGAGGGCTCGCCGGTCTGGCTCATGCTGGCCGCGGCCAACCGCGACCCGAAACGCTTCCCGGACCCCGACCGGTTCGATCCCGACCGCAAGGACAACGAACACCTGGGTTTCTACACCGGCATCCACTACTGCTTCGGCGCCCCGCTCGCCCGTATGGAACTCCATGTGGCCGTGCCCGAACTGTTCCGCCGGGTGACGTTCTCCAGGCTGCTGGAGGACCCGCCGCCCTACCGCGCCAACGCGGTGCTGCGCGGCCCCCGTCACCTCCCCGTGGCGATCGAGGGCCTCACGGCCTGAGCGCGGGAGGGCCGCGATGGTGACGAGCCGTGCTGGTCCCTCCGAGGCACCGGCCAGCGCCGGCCCGGAACCCTTCTACTTCACCAAGTTCCTCGTGGACTTTCGGCGCACAGGGACTCGGGCGCGAACGGCCCACCCAAAAGGCCGCAAAGTGCACCAGTTCCCTGGACCACCCGACGTCTAGGCTCTGCGGCATGACGAAACAGGCGTCACCGGTGCGGTGCCGCACACAGCGTCCCGCCCCCTCCCCCGCGAGGAACCATTCATGCGAGCCATCACCCTCCACGACCGCGACGCCGGAATCCGTGGTCTGACCCTCACCGACCTGCCGCATCCGCACGCGGCCGAGAACGACGTGATCGTGCGCGTGCACGCCGCCGGGTTCACCCCCGGTGAGCTGGACTGGCCCGGCACCTGGACCGACCGGTCCGGCCGGGACCGCACACCCAGCGTGCCTGGCCACGACCTGTCCGGCGTCGTGGCGGAACTGGGCTACGGCACCACCGGGTTGAGCATCGGCCAACGCGTCTTCGGCCTCGCCGACTGGACGCGCAACGGCTCGCTCGCCCAGTACGTCGCCGTCGAGGCCCGCAACCTCGCCCCGCTGCCAGCCGACATCGACCACGTCACGGCCGCGGCCCTGCCCGTCTCCGGACTCACCGCCTGGCAGGGCCTGTTCGATCACGCCCACCTGACCACCGGCCAGACCGCACTGGTCCACGGCGCCGCGGGCGGCGTCGGCTCCCTCGCCGTCCAACTGGCCCGCGAAGCCGGCGCCCGCGTGATCGGCACCGGCCGCGCGGACGACCGTACGACCGCTCTCGACCTCGGCGCGGACACCTTCGTCGACCTGCAAGCCGAACGCCTCGAAGACATCGGCGACGTCGACGTCGTCTTCGACGTCATCGGCGGCGACGTCCTCGACCGGTCCACCGCCCTGCTCCGTCCCGGCGGCACGCTCGTCACCATCGCCCGCCCCGTCACCGTCCACCCCGAGGACGGACGCGCGATCTTCTTCGTCGTCGAACCCGACCGCACCCGCCTCGCCGACCTCGCCGCCCGCGTACGCGAAGGACGCCTCAAGCCGATCATCGGCGCCGTCCGTCCCCTGGCAGAGGCCGTCGACGTCTTCGCCCCCGACAAGCGCACCCCCGGCAAGACGATCATCCGCGTCGCAGACCACCAGTAGTCCCGAAGACCCGTACAACCCACGCCGAGCGAGGAACCGTGACCGAGCACAGCCGTGTCAACATCGGCAAGCAGCACCCGGCCAGTTACCAGGCCCTGCTCGCCCTGTCGACCACCGCCGAGGGCAGTGCGGCCGCCGCCGGCCTGGACCCGCTCCTGGTCGAGCTGGTCAAGATCCGCCTCGTCAAGGGCGGCGGTCGCCGTGGACGCTAATGGTTCCTGCGCGGGGGAGGTCGGCGTGGGCAGGCTCGATGAGGCCCACGACCACCTGATGCGCTACTGGCACTGGGCGCTCCCCACCGGCCTGCCGCAACGCCTGGCCCAGGCCGTCATCGAGGGCGCGGTGCCCACACCGCCGGCCACGCCCGCAGCGGCGGCCACGACGACGGCCCGGCGTTCCGCGCACATCTACGCACCCAGTTCCGCCACGGAACGCGCCCCGACTCGTTCCCGCTGCGGTACTGGCGACACGCCCTCAGCGCCATCGGCGGCACCCCACCCCGCTCCACCACCCCCGGCCAGGGACACCTCGCCGCACCCGCTCATCACCCTGCACCAACAAGTCACCGGCCCCCTACTGACCCCGGACCGAACGAACTGATCCACAACTCTTGACGATTGCTCACTCCGGAACACCCGGAAGAACCACCCCACACCACCAAGCGCCCAGGGACCCGGCAGACCGCAGACCGGTCAGCTCGGGCCCCGAACGGCTCGACGACCAAGGCCGGCTCGGTGCCCGTCGGTGACGTCTCATCGGGAGATGGTGATACTGGCCTCGGCGATCGACGGGCTGGCTGTGAGCACGTCGATGATCTGCTGCTGAGAGGTTCGCGTGCGGTTGTCCATGGCGGCTCGGGCCGCGACCGGATCGCGGTCGCGCACCGCTTCCCAGACCGCGCGTCGTTGATGCGCGGCCGATGTCGAGAACGGCAGCGATCCCAAGGTGATCCGCAGAACTCGTTCCAGCTCGTCGAAGACCTGGATCACCGACCGGGCCAGCCGGTCGTTGCCGCAGTTGTCGGCGATGATCGCATCGAACTCCAGAGTGGCGCGGAGGAACGCCTCGATGCTCTCCGCATCGCCTGGCTCGTAGGACTGGCCGAGCAGTTCCTCCATGCGGGCGAGATCGTCCTGCGGGCAGCCGCGCTCTGCCGCGAGGGCAGCGGCCTCCGTCTCCAGAAGCCGGCGGAAGGCGCACAGATCGCGTGCCCCTTTCAAGGTCACAGGCAGGATCCGGTATCCCGAGCGGGGAAGCACATCGACCAGTCCATCGCGTTGCAGCCGGGTCAGAGCTTCTCGCACCGGCATGGTGCCGGCGTCGGTCAACCGTGTCAGATCCGTCTTGGTGACATGGGCGCCGGGCGCCAGGTCGAGCTCGATGATCCGCCGCTTGATCGCGAGATATGCGCGCTCGGTGGCGCTCAGGCCGGGATGGTCCGTGCTGAGGATGGCGGGCAGATACTTCACGCATCCATCCTAGGACTTGATATCCCAGTCAGAAGTTCTCGGATCTTAGTGGTTGATGTAGGCGCTGGGGTCCGGATTCGCCTGGCCCCTCTGTCAGCCTTTTCCTCGTCGGACCTCGCGGGGGCCCACTCGAACCCGTCGGCCTGAGGGTGTCGAAATGGGGGCCAGGGCAAACGATCAGTTCGCCGTTGCCGTCAGCTGCATCACGAAGGTGTCTGCGACCTGCGCAACCCACTCCGGATCCTCAAGCGGCGGGTAATGCCCGATGTCGGGCACCCTCAGCAGCTGCGCCGCCGAGCCCATCTCGGCGACCGTGTCATCGACCAACTCGTCCTGCACGAAGAAATCGTCGGTGCCCTGCACGAGCAGGACCGGGCACCGCACGTCACCGAGTCGGCCGCGCAGATCGTGCGAAGCCCACGCCTGACCGTCGAACTGACCGGCCTGCTGGGAGGTGCTGCGCTGAAGCCACCTCAGCTCGGTTTCCTGCTCGACCGTCAGCTTCTTGCTCGCCGAGGTCACCGCCGCATACTCAAGGTGATCCGTCCAGCCGGCATCGGACGCGCTCGTCCGACCTGCCAGCAACGCGGCGGCCTCGGCCGACAGCGGTGTCCACGATGCCGCTTGCATCGCGATGACACCTCGATAGCCCTCTCCGTGGTGAGCGGCAAGGTCCAGCGCCGTCAGGCCCCCGACCGAGGCACCGAGCACGAAGGGCGAGACTCCAGGCAGCACCGTGCGCACGAAGGCGTGCACGAACTCGGCGTGGTCGTGAATGGAACTCCCTGGCTGCCACTGCGCCGGGTAGGAACGGCAGTGCCCGGGAAGATCGGGCGCGATCGCGCGATATCCGCGTTCAGCGAGCAACGGCAGAAGGCGCCGGTAGATCCGAGAGTCCGTGGCCCCCGGGTGGATGCACACGATCGGGACACCTTCGCCGGCCTCGTCGAAGTAGGTGCGTGCACCGTTGACCGCGACATAGCGACCCGTGATCGGTTCGAAGATCGTCATCGCTCAACTCCTTGCTGATCGCGTACAGAGATTTCTTCAGCCCATGACAGAGACTCCCTGTCAGCATTAAGACATGTGAGATCTCTAAATCGCAAACTGAGATCTCACCATCACTGGCTCGGCGATGGGGAGTCACTCCCGTTGGGTTGCCTGATCGCTGGATCTTCGTCAGTGGCGCGTGTAGGGGGCCACGAGCGTCGCCGAGGCGAAGGCTCGCCGCTTGATCTCCCGCAGGGTCTGGGCAGGTGGCGTGCTGCCGTCGAAGGAGGCGGGCATCGGTTCGCGGAGTGCGTACAGCGTCAGCTCGTACCTGTGGGTGCTGCCGTGGGGTGGGCATGGCCCGTCGTAGGTGGCCTCCCCGAAGTCGTTGAGTGCCTCACGGGCGCCTGGGAGAAGGTGGTGGGCGCTGATTCCGTGGGCACTCGGGGGGATTCCGAGTTGGAGCCAGTGAACCTTGTGGACATCGAGGTCGACCATGGTCAGGGCGAGTTCCCCTGTTCCGGTCGGTACGTTCGCGAAGTTCAGACCTGGCGAGTAATCCCTTGGATCGTCGCAGGTCATGAGCGACGTGAACGCCCCGGTGCGGTCGAATCCCTGTCCCCGGGTGAGGGTGAGGGGGCCGGTGGGCGCAGTGGTGGTGCGCGTGGTGGCCGTGGAGGACGTGCGGGTGTTGGGGGCCGGTTCTGACGTGCCGGAGCAGGAAGCGCAGGCCAGCAGTGCCGCCGTGGCCGCGACGGTCGCCAGGGGTGGGTGTCCTCGCATGCGGCCCACTGTAGAGAGGCGGGTGCGCAAGATCCGTCATCCACGCTGGTCCGCCCCGGCGGTGTACGTGTGGCGGTCCCCGAGCCACGGCGGGGACCGGCCTCACTCGACTCCTTGCGGTGGGTGCTGCTGCCCCGCGTCGCGGATGGCGCGGGCGGCGTTGATGAGTCCGATGTGGCTGAAGGCTTGGGGATAGTTGCCGAGGGCTTCTCCCGTGGCGGGGTCCGCCTCCTCGGCAAGCAGGCCGACGTCGTTGGCGTGCGCGAGTGCGGCCTGGAACACCTGCCGTGCCCGGATGACATGGCCGGTCAGGGCGAGGGCGTGGGCGAACCAGAAGGTGCAGAGCAGGAAGACTCCTTCCGCTTCGTCGATCTCGTCGCCGAGGTAGCGGCGGACAAGCCCGTTGCGGTCGGTGAGCTGGGTCGCGACGGCGAGCACGGTGGACTGGACGCGAGGGTCCTGCGGAGGCAGGAAGCCGACGATGGGCAGCATCAGCGCCGAGGCGTCCAGTTCGTCGCTGTCGAACGCCTGGGTGAAGGCGCCCGTACGCGGGCTCCAGCCGCGCTCTTCGATGGCTTGGCGGACGTTGTCCCGCTCGTGGCGCCAGTGGGGCACGCGTTCGTGGGCCTGGAGGGCGGAGGCCATGGAGATGGCGCGGTCCAGGGCGACCCAGCACATCAGTTTCGAGTGCAGGAAGTGCCTGCTTGGTCCGCGCCGCTCCCAGATGCCCTGGTCGGGCTCGGTCCAGCGACGGGCGGCGGTGTCGGCCGCCTGGACCAGGAAGGCGCGGGTGGGCGGGTCCAGGCGCTCCCCGGGTGGCAGGCACTCGTGGGCGGCGTCGAGGAGTTCGCCGTAGACGTCGAGTTGGCGTTGGCGCCAGGCGTCGTTGCCGATCCGAACGGGGCCGCTGTTGCGCCAGCCGGTGAGGTGCGGCAGGAGCCGTTCGCTCAGATCACGTTCGCCGCCGATGCCATACATGATCTGCAGGTCGACGCCGCGGTCGAGTTGGGTTGCCGCGGCCCGGGCGAGGAAGTCGAAGAACCGGTTCTTCTCCTTCTCGCAGGCGGCTGTGGCGAGCGCTTGCAGGGTGAAGCTCGCGTCGCGGACCCAGGTGTAGCGGTAGTCCCAGTTGCGCACCCCGCCCGCCTTCTCGGGCAGGGAGGTGGTGGCCGCGGCGACGATGGCCCCAGTGGGAGCGAAGGTCAGGGCGCGCAGCACGCGTCCGCTGTGACCCACCTCGTCCTGCCAGGGGCCGACGTAGCCGCGGTGGAGCTTCGACCAGGAGCGCCAGCCTTCGACGGTGTCGGCCATGCGGTGCCGGATCCGCCCCGGCCGCCAGCCCACCGACTGCCGTTCCCACGCCGGCACGACGTGGAGGGCGAATCCGAGGCGGTGCCCGGCCGAGAGCGGGATTCGGCCGTGCGCTGTGGAGCCGCTCGCCCGCAGGTCGACGGGGCTCGACAGCAGCAGAACGTGGGCGCCCCCGTACGCCGCGAGCCCGCCCCGGACGGCTGACAGGAGGGGGTGGACGAGTCCGAACTCCGGGCGCGGCGCGTAGGCGATCTCGACGTCCACCCGCCCTTCGGTGCAGGTGATCTGCCGCAGGAGCGTTCCGGGAGACGCGGTGCCGAGCGCGTGTCCGCGTTCGCGCCGTCCCAGGGCGAGGGCGTCCCGCAGGACCGCCGTGCCCCCGGGCGTGCGGAAGACCGTCTCCAGAACGAGGGTGTCCTTGAGGTATCGGCGGCTGGTGTCGACCGGGCCGGCAGGGCAGATGGACCAGTGGCCGGCGTCCTCGTCGAGGAGCCGGGCGAAGATCGCCGGACTGTCGAACCGGGGCAGGCACAGCCAGTCCACCGAGCCGTCGGAGGTCACCAGCGCGGCCGAGCGGCAGTCGGACAGCAGGGCGTGGTCACCGATCGGCCGCGTACTCATGCGTCGCAGTCCGTCCACCGTGGGCCGGACGAGTCCCGGCCGGGACGAGGTGGGCAGTTGCCTGGGCCGCAGGTCTCCCCAGGTGCCTGACGGGTGCGATGGATGCCAGCCTCCCTGAACAGCCGATTCGTCTCCAGGCAATCAGCCCGATCGACGCATCGCACCTGCCGGTTGCCGACAGTTGCCCCGACCGGGTGGCACGGCCGGGTGCTGCCGCGCCCCGCGCTGGGCGGTCGGTCGGCATCCGTCGTGTCTCCCCGCTGCCGCGTGGCGCGGCGGCCCGGCTTCATCAGCGAGGTCCCGAGGTCGAGTCCCGGCGGCCGAGGACGAGGAAGCGTCTGGGGCCGTATCTCCACTGGTCGGTGACGCTGAGGGCAAGGCCCTCGGCGATCCTGTGGAGCGCTGGTGCTCCCAGACGTGCCCAGGGAAACGGCGGGCCCTCGCGGCCATGGAGGTCCTCGAACCGGGCGGTGCAGCGCTCCTCGACCTCGTCGGGGTCGACCTCGACGAGGAGGAGCCCCGTCGGGGCGGTGAGTTGGATACAGCGGGCCAGCAGGGCGCGCGGGTCGCCGCCGATGCCGATGTTGCCGTCGATGAGCAGGACGGTCTGCCAGCCTCCCTCGGCCGGCAGCCGGTCGAACACCGATCGGCACAGAGCGATTCCGCCGCGGGCGATGGCATGGGCCGCCGCGCGGGGGGTGACGTCGACGCCGAGCGCGAAGACTCCGCGGCTCAGGAGCGCCCTGCACAGCCGGCCCGGTCCGCAGCCGACGTCGAGAACGGGGCCGACGCAGCGGCCGAGCACCGATTCGTCGGCCTCGGTGGGACGCGCGTACCAGCGATGCACCGGCATCCGGATCCGGCACCCGTCCGCCAGCCGCAGGTACACCGGTCCGCGGCCGGCCCGAAGGGCGAGCGCGTAAGGGTCTCCGTTGGCGCAGGGCGAGTCGTCCTCGTCGGTCGTCACGGTGCAGCGTCGCGACCCGGTGCAGGTCGTTCCTCGTCGGCGCGGGCGGCCCGCCGGACGCGGCGGAGCTTGACGGCGAAGGCCACGGCGGAGGCGGCGAAGAGCACGGCGGTGATGGCCAGCCACCGGCCGAGGTAGACGTCCATGGACAACCGGGTGGCACCCGGGTAGGGGGTCGACAAGGCAAAGATGAGGGGGAACCAGACGAGCAGGAGCACACCGGAGAGAAAGCCGGGCACGCGCAGGTAGTTGATCCACGGTGGTTGTGGCATGCGGGTGGCGCGATGCCGCAGGACAGCGTGTGCCGACAGGTCGGCGAGCGAGTACAGGGGCAGCAGGACCAGGTCGTGGAGGATCGCCGCGCCGACGAACCAGATCGCCACCTCAAGTGGGCGGACGGCGAACAGGCGCACCATGGCGTAGCCGGTGATGGCGAACGAGGCGATCAGGACGAGAAGGTGGAGGGGGCTGGAGCCGTACCAGCGGACGAAGCGCGCCATGGTCAGGTCCTGAAGGTGAGCCGGTGCACCCACTTGGTGTTGTTCACGCCGGGGTTGGCCGGGACGATGACACGGGCCGGGAAGCCGTGGTCGAGCGAGAGGTCCGCGCCGTTGACGCGGAGGGCGAGTAGCGATCGAGGGTCGTGGATCTGGTTGCCCCGCAGTACCACCGAGCTGTAGGGGCCGGGTGGTTGGACGGACTGCACCAGGACGCTCCCGGCGTCGGGGAGGCCCGCCAGGGCGGCGAGGTCGGCCAGCCGAAGGCCGCTCCACTGCTGGTTGGGGGTGGACCATCCTTCCACGCAGGCGATCGGCAGTGCGGCGGCATGCTGGGGCAGCGCGAGGAGTTGTGCGCGGGTGAGGACCAGCGTCGGACCGGGGCCGTGGATCTCCAGCCGCCAGGCGGGGCCGACGTGCGCGGGGGTGACGCCGACCGAAGCTGCCGTCTTGTTGATCTGGAAGCCGTTCGGGCCGCTGCCCGGAGCACGGTTGTGCGGCGCGAGAAGGGCGGTGTCGCGCAGCCAGCCACCGATGCTCTGTCCTGCGGTGACCACGAGGAGGAGCAGCGATCCGCCCCCCACCATGGCGAGCGCGCCGCGCCGGGTCATCGTCGGCGGTGCGGGAGCGGTCGGGACCAGGCCGTCGGGGTCGGGGGGCTCGGGCCGGGTGTGGGCGAGGTCGCTGCGCAGTTCCGCGGCCAGGCTGCGGGAGCGCAGGGCGCGGGTCATTCGGCCGAGTCTGAGGCTCACATGGACGACGAAGGCGGCGATGAACACCCAGGCGCCGTAGAAGTGCAGGGTGTAGAAGGAGCCGGGAAAGACGTAGAAGAGCTGGATGTTGGCGATGCCGGTGATGAATTCGAAGATCACCCCGCCGACCAGCAGGAGCAGGGACAACCGCTCCAGTGCGTGAGCGACGGAGCGGACCGGCAGCCACTCGAACAGCTTCGGGATCACTGACCACAACTTGGCCAGCAGTACGGGCAGGAGGACCACGCCGAGCGTCACGTGCACGCCCTGGGTCAACCGGTACAGCCAGTAGGGATGAGTGGGCCAGTCGAAGAGGTAGAAGCCCAACAGGCCCTTGTCCGGGGTCTGGTCGTTGATGCGGTCGAGTCCCGGGTTGTAGGCGGCGTAGGAGAGCATCCCGGTGACGAAGATCAACGGGATGCCGATCAGCAACACCAGGCCGAACACGGATGTCAGCCAGGGTCCGCGGAGGGGACTGCGCCAGAAGCCGGGACGGAACGGCCCCGGAGGCGGAGGAGTCTGCTCGACCCGCCGCACGAGGGCCCGGGCACGAGCGGCCCCCGTGGCGCCCCACGCGGCCACGGCAGCGCGAACGCGTTCAAGACGCCCCTGCGCATGCTCCTCGTCCGATCCCGGGTCCTGCGGCCCACCCGAGCCCGGGGCCGGCGGCCGTCCGCCACTGCCCATCGGTCGCCTCCTCTGTCCCGGGCCGACTCCCGAAAGGGGTGGATCGAACCCCACCGCGCCATCGGTGCCCATGAAGTCGTCAGCGACAAAATGGCACAGATCGTGCCGGCTTTCCGAATCTGACGTGCATGCGGGTGTCCGTCACCCGACCGCACCACCCACCGGATCGCGTACACCACCATCAGGTGGACTCGGACCGCACGTTGGAGCTGGGCCAGGACGTGCATGAGCTACGTGTCCAGCCGCCGCGTCGTCGGTCAGTCGCTCGCCGCCCGTGTACCGGGAACCAGACGGGCCGCTCTTGTGGCAGGCGGCAACTGGGCTTCAGCGGTCCCGCCTGGCGCTTGGTCTGACTGAAGGTGCCGGAGGCGTCCACGGCGACGTAGGTGTCGTATCCGGCGGCCGTGGCCGAGTACGCGGGCAGCGCCGCGCCGGCGCCGTTCTCGCTCACCTGCGTGCCGGCGGTATCCGGGCCAGCGAACTCGCCCGCGCTTCGGGGCGGCACAAACAGGTCATCGGCTCCCTCGTCGACGATCTGGAACGGCTGGGCAACGAGCTGAGGGGCCTCACCGCTGACGACGAAGGTGCGCGCCTGTCCGGCGGGCGCGCACCTTCGCAAGGGTTCCTCGCGCCCGGCCTCCGTCCGGCTGCAAGGGGAGGTGTGACCAGGGCAGCGGGCCGTCTTCGTTGAAGAACCCGCCGCTGGGGCCGTTCGGCGGCGGCGTTGCCAGGTCGACCACCACCCGCGCGCCTTCCGCCGCAGTACGGGGGCCGGTATGGCCGTTGAGATCGGTGGCGATGAAGCCCGGGGTCGCGGCGTTGGAGGTAGTCGGTGGCCGGCGGTGAACCGGGCTCGCTGATCAGGCTCAACGACGCCGTCGTGGACGTGACGTGGACGATGCGCGGCGCCGTGGCCTCGTGCAGCAGCGGCAGCAGCGCACCGGTGACCATCGGCCCGCACGACGACCAGGAGAACGGCCTCCGTGGCGGGGAAGAGGACCCGAGCGGCGACGGCGAACTGCGCGACGGAAATCACCGCCTGAGCAGTCAAGTGTCGGCCCGCCATCCGGACAGGCCGGCGGGCCCAGAGGGTGCTGCCGTTCGCCCGGGGCGTGCGCACCGCGGCCGGTCACCGCGGCGGGTCCTGCGAGAGGGCGTCGCGGAGTTGTGCTCTGGCGCTGATGCGCAGCTTGGGGAAGATCTTGTGCAGGTGGTAGCCGACGGTGCGGGGCGAGAGGTGCAGGCGGGCCGCGATGTCGCGGTTGGTCAGGCCCTGGGCGGCCAGTTCCGCGATCTGCCGTTCCTGCGCGGTGAGTGCGTCCGCGGCACTCGACGCCGTCGCCGCTGCCCTCGGGGCTCCTGCTGCTCGAAGTTCCGCTGCGGTGCGATCGGCCCAGGGCCGGGCGTCGACCCGTTGGAAGCACTCCAGTGCGGCGTTGAGGTGCGGGCGTGCCTCGGCGCTGCGGCGGCGCCGGCGCAGCCACTCGCCGAAGTCCAGCCGGGTGAGCGCCTTCTCGAAGGGCCAGCAGTCGGTGACGCCGTCGGCCAGGGCGGCCCGGAAGTGGTCCTCGGCCTTCTCGTTCGCGCTCAGCAGAGCGGCGGCCCGGTGCAGAACGGCGGCCAGCCGGGGTGACCTGTCGGGTTCCAGGCCGTCTTCGAGGGCCTCCACCACCGTGCGGGCGTCATCCGTCCGGCCGGCGCGGACCGCCGTGGCGGCCAGGTCGCCCAGCAGGTAGGCGGAGGCGTGGTAGTGGACGGGAACGGGCCGGAAGTCGCGGGTGAAGGCGGCGCGCAGCTGCTCGTAGGCGTCGGCGTGGTCACCGGCGACGTACGCGGCCATGCCCAGGGCGTGCCGGTGCCTGACCTGGAGGCCCAGGGACCCGCGCAGGTCCAAGCCTCGAACGGCTTCCATGGCCTGCGTCCGCGCGGTCGCATGGTCCCCCCGCAGTGCGCGCAGGCTGGCCTGCAGGATGCAGGAGCCCAGGGTCACGTTGTCGGCTCCCGCCTCGGTCGCCATGCAGAACGCCTCGTCCGCCGCGTCCTGGGCCGCCGTCCATGCACCGCTCTCGAACAGGGCGAGGGCCAGCGCCTGCGAAACGGTCGCGTTCGTGCCCATGCTGCCGGCGCGGCGTAGGACGTCCATGGTCCGGCCGAGAAGGCGAACGGCCTGCTCGGTCTCGTCCAGGATCCAGGCCGTGCCGCCGAGCGCCGTGAGGTCTTCCGTCGACTCCGGTGACACGTCGGCCAGCCCGTCCCGCAAAAGACGTAGGAGTTGGGACCGTTGACGGTGCGGATCGACGGCCGCTCGGGTCCAGGCGAAGGCTGCGGGATGGCCGGTTCCGTCGACCAGGGCGCCGATCCGGCGCAGTTCGGCCCGGTGGAACGCCTTCCCTGAGTGGTAGACGGACGTCGCGGCGGTTCCCAGGGTGCCCAGCGCCAGGTCCGGTGCTGACACGGCGGCGCCTTCGGCCACGTCGAACAGGAGCGTCAGTGCGTCGTCGTGACGAAGTGTCACACCGAGTGCCCAGCCGCCCAGCAGGGAAGCCTCCGCACGCAGCCGGGCGTCCTCGGTCAGGTCGCCGACCCGGCCGCTGAGCTCGCCGACCCATTGCGGATAGCCGGCGAACATGGCGGCCTGTGCGGCCCCCAGCAGCCGCCGGGCGCGCAGCTCCGCTGCCGGGGTCAGCTGCGCGGCGCGTTCCAGCGCCGAGGCGGCCGCCGCGAATCCGCCCCGGGCCCGGGCACGTTCGGCACTCTCCGCCAGGGCGTCGGCGACCTCCGCGTCCTCACCCGTCGCCGCGGTGGCCAGGTGCCAGGCGCGGCGATCCGGTGCGCCGGTGAGCGCGGAGGCCAGCGCCAGATGAGCTTGACGGCGTTCGGCGAAGGAGGCCGCGTGGTAGATGGCCGAGCGCACCAACGGGTGGCGGAACAGCACCTGGCCGTCCTCGATCCGCACCAGCCCGACGCGCTCCGCGGGGGCGAGCGCCTGGACGACGTCCGCCGACGGGGCGGCGCGCAGCAGGTCGGCCAGGTGTCCGGTGCCCGCTGCGGCCGCCAAGAGGAGTGCCTCGCGGGTGGGTTCGGGCAGCCCGGGGAGGTCGGCGGCGAACAGGTTCTTCAGACGGGTGGTGGGCGGCAGGGCGGCTCCGCCCTCCTGGTCCGGCCCGGTCCGGCCCCGGGCAAGGGCTCTGGGCAGTTCGATCAGGGCCAGCGGATTGCCGGCGGCCTGCTGGAGGATCTGGGTGCGGGTCCTGCCGCGAGGCGGGGTCGGTTGGGCGTTCAGCAGCAGCCCTGCCGCCGCCCGGCTCAGCGGGCCCACGGTCACCTGCGGGAAGTCCCGGTCGAAGCGGGCGGGCACGGAGTCCTCGCAGGCGGCGAGCAGCATCACCACCGGCTTGCCCTCCAGGCGCCGGGCGAGGAAGCCCAGTACGTCCGTCGAGCCGAAGTCCAGCCACTGGGCGTCGTCCACCAGGAGGAGGAGAGGCCGGCGTGCGGCGGCGTCGGCGATCAGGGCGAGCACGCTGATGCACAGCGACAACTGGTCGAGGACCGCCTCGTCCGGCGTCGCGGCCGGTCCGAACGCGCGCTCCAGGGCGGCCCGTTGCCGGGCGGGCAGGGTGTCGCCGGGAAGCAGCGGATGCAGCAGCTGGTGGACACCCGAGAGTCCCAGTCCGGCCTCGCCCTCGCTGCCCCGGACGCGCAGGATCCGCAGTCCGCGGGCCCGCCCCCGCTCGGCGGTCCAGTCGACGAGGGTGCTCTTGCCCGCTCCCGGCTCCCCGGTCAGCACAAGCACCTGGGAACCGGTTCCGTCCACCGCTACGAGCAGTTCCTCAAGGCGGGAGAGTTCGGTGGATCTGCCCAGGATGCCCGGATCGGCAGGGTAATTGGGGCCTATGTGCACCACGGTCGTACTCCTCCAGCACCGGTGATCACGCGCCGGCCATCCTGCCACCCGCGGTCGGTCGCACGCGCGCGGCCGTCCCCGGCCGGCCGCGGTCCCGGCGCCGGTCAGGACCCGTGACGGCGGACGACCGGTCATGTGACAGAAGCGTGGCGACCTCGCTCCCCCGATGATGAGCACGGCCAGGGAACACGCCCACAGCCGTGGGCAGCCGAGCAGTTCCGGAGTATGTGCATGACGGTCCACCCATCCCGATCGACGGCCGGCCAGGGGGCCGCCCACGGGTACTGCCGCACGGCGGAGTTGCGTCCACTGGGTCGGGACGGTGAGATCGAGCGGATCCTGCGGTGCGTGACGCGACAACCCGGCAGCCCCCAGGCGCTGCTGCTCCTCGGGGAGGAGGGGATCGGGCGTACGACCTTGCTCCGCCACGCCCGGGAAGTCGCCACCGGTGACGGCACGCTCGTCCTGTCGGCGCAGGGCTGGGCCGCGGACCACCGGCACGCGCACGCCTGTCTGCAGCAACTGCTGGTGCCGGTCCTGGACGACGTGGCCGACCTGCCCGCCCCACACGGCCGGGTGCTGAGCGCCGCCCTGAGTCCCGCCTCCCAGGATGGCGGACCGGACGACGAGCAGGTGCAGACCGCTCTGCTGGCCCTGCTGGCTCGACTCGCGGCGTCCGGGCCGGTGTTGGTGTGCGTGGACGACATCCACGCCTGCGACCGCGCCTTCCTCGACGGGCTGTGCGCCGGGATCCGGCTCCTGGCCGGGCGCCCGGTCAGGCTTCTGCTCACCGCACGCGGCGAGACGCCCCCGCCCGACCTTCCCCCCGGCACGGAGGATCTGCATCTGCGCCCGTTGAGTGCTCTTTCGGCCGCGGCGCTGCTGGATCGACAGCCTGCGCCGCCCGCTGGAAGGCGCAGGCTGGAGATCCTGGAGGAAGCCGAAGGCAACCCCTTGGCCTTGGTGGAACTGAGCCGCGGTCTGCCCGCGGCCTCCCGGGCGGGAGGCGGCGCCGACGCACCGGTGTGGCGCCCGTTGACGGGACACGCCTTCGCGGCACGACTCGACGCACTGCCCCCGGAGACGGCACGGGCCCTGCTGTACGCCGCGGCCGCCCAGCCTGGGGAGAGCGTCGCCTCCCTCATGGCGGCCCTGGACACCGGCGACCTTGCGGTGTGGGCCCCGGCGGAGGCGGCCGGTCTGGTCTCGCTGGTCGAGGACCGCCTCGTCTTCCGGCATCCGCTGGCACGGTCGGCCGCGTTCTCACGGCATCCGGCGGGTGAGCGGCAGCAGGCCCACCTGGACCTCGCCGCGGCCGTTGCGCGGCCGGAGGGCAGAGCACACCACCTGGCCGCGGCGGCGTTGTGCACCAGCGAGTCGGTGGCCGCCGCGCTTGAGGACTCCGCATGGCGGCACGGGGACACGGCGAGCACCGCGCGCGCCTTGGAGCAGGCGGCCCGGCTCAGCCCACAGCGGCGGGAACGCGCACGGCGTCTGGCCGAAGCCCTGGTGGCGGCGCAGGCGGTGGGGGATCCCGGCTGGGTGAAGGACCTGCACGGCCGGTTCGTCCAGAGCTCGAAAGACCCGGAACTGGTCTGCGTCGCCGCCGGTGCCCTGGCATCGGTCCTGTCGCTGGAGTCTTCCC
Organism: Streptomyces sp. VTCC 41912; assembly: GCF_045799175.1. NCBI lineage: Bacteria > Bacillati > Actinomycetota > Actinomycetes > Kitasatosporales > Streptomycetaceae > Streptomyces > Streptomyces sp. VTCC 41912. The sequence continues at coordinate 171,300 of NZ_JBJMAB010000010.1, read as the reverse complement.
AACGGGAAGCCTTCGCTCTGCTGGTCGACGCCTCGGAGCACTTTGCGCTGGTCGGCCGCCCCGTCGCGCTCGCGTTGACGGCGGTGGCGGCGGGCATCGCCGTCCAGTCCGGTCTGCCGGAACACCGAACCGGCCTGTCCATGCTGCTCGACCGTGTCCGGCAGCCCGACCAGGTCCGGGAGACCACCCCGGTCCGGGAGCCCCACCGTGCCGACGGGCCTCGGCCTCCGGCGACCGAGCCGTGTGGCCGCCTGGACGGGCCGGCCGTGCGACAGGCACTGGACGCGCTGGTCGCCGCGGTGGTCCGGCCACACGCCGCGACACGCTCGCCGGTGGGCCTGGCTCCGAAAGGCACGCCGCCGGACGGCCTGAGCGCCCTTGCCTGCCGGGCGGCCCTCCACTCGGCCGCCTACCTCGGGGACGAGGCGGACGTGGGTCTGGGCCAGTTCCGCGAGACCGATGCCCGACTCGGGGCGGTTCGGGCCTTCGGCGTGCGCGGCTGGACGGTCTCCGCCCTCGTGGACACCCTCGTGGGCATCGGGTGGTTCGCCGAGGCCGAGGCCCTGATCCGGGAGGCGACGGCCGAGGCCACCGTGCTGCGCCTGCCGCGCCTCCAGGCGGATCTCCAGGCACAGGACCTGGCCCTGCGGGCACTGCGCGGAACCGTGCCGCCGGAGCCCTGGTTCACCTCCTCGATCTGGCGCGCCGTCTGCCTGGACGAGAACCGAGCCACCCACGCCCGGCTGCTGCGCGCTCGGGGACTGGCCTCCATCACGCTGGGGCACTGGGACACCGGCTGGCGGCACCTGCGCGAGCTGTTCACCGACGACGGATCGCCGCTGCACCCCGTCCTGTCGCCCCGGAGCATCGCCGAACTCGCGGTCACGGCCCAACGCACCGGCCGGACCGACGAGATCGTTCCGGCTCTGACCCGGCTCCGCACGGAGCAGGGAGACCGCACGAGCACCAGGATGACGCTGCTCCTGCACCATGCCACCGCCCTGGTCGAACCGGACGAGAACGCCGAACGGCACTTCCACCTCGCCCTGGTCAACCACGAGGCGGAGCGGTGGCCGTGGGAACGCGCCCACGTCCGCCTCAACTACGGCATCTGGCTGCGGCGCTCCAGGCGGACACGCGAGGCGCGTCAGCAGCTGACCACCGTGCTGGAAACCGCCGAGCGCCTGGGCGCGGGCGCCCTCGCCACAGCCGCAGCCCGCGAACTGCGCGCCAGCGGAGCGGCTCCCACCCCCGACGCTTCAGGCATGCTGGAGCAACTGACCGGACAGCAGAGGCAGATCGTCCAGCTGGCCGCGCGCGGCCTGTCGAATCGGGAGATCGGTGAACAGCTCTTCCTCTCGCCGCGCACCGTGGGCTCCCACCTGTACAACGTCTACCCGAAGCTCGGTGTCAGCCGCCGCCAGCAACTGCGAGACCTCCTTGAGGACAGATGAGGTGGGGGCCGGGCGGTTCCGTACCGACCTGCCGACGAGCGGCGCGGCCCAGCCTGAGGAGAGCCGGTGATGCCGGGAGCGTCCGGTGACCCACCGGGCGGTGACTCCCACACCCCGGTCCTCCTCGACCCCCTGGTGCAGCGGCTCCTCACCGCGTCCGCCGCTCCCCCGTCCCTCGACGACCTCGGCCCGGAGGTCGCGCGGCAGGCGCTCAGGGAGAGCCAGGTGGACCGGTTCGAGGACCTCGACGTGGATGCCGTCTACCGCGTGGCATCCGTCGGCCCTTCCGGGCTGATCGGCTTCTGGACCGTCCGCCCGACCCGAGCGTCCGGCCCGCTCCCCACCCTGCTGTACCTGCACGGCGGCCGGTGGGCGCTCGGGGACGCGCAGACCCACGCCCGCGTCATCGGCGAGCTCGTCGACGGCACGGGCGCGTGCGCCGTCGTGCCCGAGTACAGCCGCACCCCGGAGGCCCGCTACCCCGTGGCACTGGAGGAGTGCTACGGACTGCTGGCCTGGGTGGTCAACCGGGCCGACGAACTCGGCCTGGACCCGGACCGGTTGGCGGTGGCGGGCGACTGCGCGGGGGCCACGCTGGCCGCCGCCGTGACCATGCTGGCGAAGTCCCGGGGCGGTCCGCGGCTCAGCGCGCAACTGCTCTACTACCCGCTCACCGACTCCCGCTGCGACAGCCCCTCACAACGGCAGTTCGCCACCGGATACCTGCTCACCCGCCGGGCGTTGCGCGCGTACTGGGCCCGCTACGTCACGGACCCCGACCTGCGGCAGGAGCCCACCGCGTCACCGCTGCGGGCGCTGACCGAGGACCTCGTGGGGCTGCCGCCGGCACTGGTCGTCACCGCCGAGGCCGACGTGGCCCGGGACGAGGGCGAGCAGTACGCGCGCAATCTGCGTACGGCCGGCGTCGAGGCGTCGGCCGTACGGTTCCTCGGCACGATCCACGACTTCGTGGCACTGCACGCCCTGCACGGCAGCGCACCCGCCCGGGCAGCCCTGGTGACCGGCCACGCCTTCCTGCGCGCCCGATTGCGCTGACGGGCGCGGAACGGGTCCGGTGACCAGTCGACCGACTGATGCGCCGATCGGCACCTTCACAGCATGCTCACAGCATGTCAACCGTGATCGGCCCCTACGAGGAGAGACGCCGGGCTCCGGCCGCCGACGCGAGCCGGGCCCGGGTGCTGAGCACGCGCTCGGTTCCGCCGCACCAGAGCCTGGACTTCTGGCACGACGCCGTGCTCGCGACGTTGGTGGGAATGGACATCGCCACCGACGGCCCCACCTACGACGCGACCCTGCGCACCGACCACGTGGGGGACCTGCGGATCACCACGGTGGAATGCGATCCGGGACGCGTCCACCGTTCGCCGCGCCTCATCGCCCGCGGCGACGGGCGGGACGTCTTCGTGGCGCTGCAGAGCACCGGTCGGGCCCAGGTCGAACAGGACGGTCGCACAACCGAGTTGAGGGCCGGCGACATCGGGTTCTTCGAGACCGTCCGGCCCTTCCGCACCGCCTTCCCCGAACGGTTCCAGTTGAGGATCTTCGCGGTCCCGCGGATCCTGCTCGGGCGGTCGGAGGCCGACGTCCGGCAGCTCACCGCGCGGGCCGTGCGCCCGAACGGCGGTCTGCCCGCCCTGCTCGCCCCGCTGCTGGATCGGTTGGCGGACACCTCCGAGGCGTACCGGACGCCGGTGGCCGAGCGACTGGCCGGGGGCGTCCTCGACCTGATGGCGGCCACGGCGGCGGACCTGCTGGGCGAGGACCCCGCCGTCCTGCCCGGTGCCGACCGGGTCCTGCTGTTGCGGATCAAGACCTTCATCCGCTGGCGGCTGTCGGACTCCGGCCTGACTCCCCGGGCCGTGGCCGAGGCACACGGCATCTCCGTGCGCTATCTGCACCGGCTGTTCGAGGCCGAGGACACCACCGTGTGCCAGTGGATTCGGCAGCTGCGGCTGCACGAGTGCCGCCGGGAACTCGTCGTGCAGGCACCGGGATCGGTCAGCCTGGGCCAGATCGCGAGACGCTGGGGTTTCAGCAGCCCAGCCCGGTTCAGCAGGGCGTTCCGCAGCGCCTTCGGCCTGTCTCCCACGGACTGGCTCGACCGGGAGCGCGCAAGCCGGGGGACGGGAGCAGCGGCGTGCTGACCGGATCGCTGACCACCCCCGGCCAAGGGGTGTCCTTCTCCACCCGTGGCCTGGCTCCAGGGGACCGCGCAGCCGCCTGGGAACGCGCGCTGTCACAGGTCTTCGCGGGAGTCGAGGTCGCTGTGGAGAGAGGCCGCCCATGGGCGGGCGAGCTGACCGCCGAGCGCCTGGGCGCGCTCCAGATCGCCACCGAGGAGTTCGGCCCGGGAACGATCCTGCGCAGCGCCCGCTCGGTGGCCGCCGACCCCAGCGCCCACATCCTGGTACGCCTGCAACTGGACGGCACCGCACTGCTGATGCAGGACGGCCGCACCGCCGAACTCCGGCCCGGCCGGCTGACGTTCCACGACGCACGGCGCCCGTACCGGATCGTGCTGCCCGCGCGGCAGCGGGCCCGGGTCCTCATGATGCCCCGCGCCCTGCTCCGGCTGGAGGAAAGGCAACTGTCCGCCCTGACGGCAACCGTGCCGGACGAGTCCGGGGCGGGGGCGGCAGCCTTGCTGCTGCCGCTGCTGCGCGGGCTCGTCGACGAGGTCATGCGAACCCCTGCGACCAGACGCGACCACCTCGCCCGCATCGCGGCGGAGATCCTGGCCACGCTGGCCCTGGAGCAGGCCAGCAGTCGAACGGCGCCGGCGCTGTGGGAGCGGATCACGGCGTCCGCCCAGGCCCGGTTGCAGGACCCCGGACTCACCCCGCAGGACCTCGCCGACCAGCACGGCATTTCCCTGCGCTACCTGCACCGCCTCTTCCAGCTCCAGGGCACCACCGTCAATGCCTGGGTCCGGACGCGACGGTTGGAGTCGGCGTGCGAGGAACTCGCCCGGACCGGCGCACCCCACAGGTCGATCGCGGTGGTGGCCGCCCGCTGGGGTTTCACCAACCCCTCCCACTTCAGCCGGACGTTCCGCGCCATGTACGGGATGTCGCCGGTGCAGTGGCGCGCTGCGCACCTGGGGACCCGACACCCGGCCGGACCCGTTCCCGGAAGGGCAAGACCCCGTGCACGGTCGGCCTGACCGCTCCCGCGCTCGGCGCCTAGCTTGCGCCGTAAGCGGTTCCGACGGAAAGGAACGGAAATGCAGCGCAAGGCGATGGCGCGGATGCTGCTCGCCCTCACGGTGGCACTGAGCGTGGTGGGATCCGGGCGCCGTCCTCGGCTCGGGACGCGGCAGCCGCCGCACCGGACTCGACCACGGCGGTGGGACCCCAGTACGACACCACGCACGTCTACGTCACCCCCGGAACGGTGGACGCGTTCGCCGCCAGCTGGACCGCGACCTTCGGCGGCACGCACATGGACAAGGTCCTGACGACCGTCACACCGACGCCCGGCAAGACCGAGTAGGAACTGGTGCCGTCGTACCAGCCCCTGAAGTCCGTGCCGGACAACCGCGTCTACCTGACGGCCGACTCGGTGAACCAGTTCCTCGGCTCCTATCTGCGGTTCACCGGGGGGCGGGTCGTCTCCGATCACCGGGCGGCCAACGGCGGTGACATCGGCCTGCCCGAGGAGACGTATCGCCGGATCGCCATCCGCTCCCCGTTGGCAACACGGTCGTGAGCGTCACCGACGGGCATCTCCCCTACCCGTTCGGGCGGGAGACCACCGGCTACGGGGTGACGGACCTCCCTGTGACGCTGCGGAAGGCCGAGGCGGCGGGGGCGAAGGTGCTGTGGGGCCCGTACACCGGCCACGGCCGCTCCAACGCCGTGGTGAGGTTCCCCGGCGGTTACGTGGCCGAACTGCATCAGAACGGCGATCACGGGTGACCGACGGCATGAGGTGATCTGCCGCAGACCGGACTCGCTCAGCCCGGTAACTCCCTTGGCGTCACGCGGACTTCGTGCACAGGGGCTCGGGTGCGCCAGTACGTTCTCCGCCGGTGGGTGGGCACCACGTGGGGCCCGGGTTCGCCCCCACGAGATCGGGGCGATGGGAAGGCTCGCCGGGCTTGCGCGTGCGCATGGCCCGGCGAGCCGGCCGCCACGTGGGCGGCCGGTTTCAGCCCCTGGCCGCCCAGGTGCGCCGCGCCCAGTCGGCGAAGCCGGTCCAGTGGATCTCCGGGTGGGCATCATGGAGTGCGGGGATGTCGACGCGATATCCAGGACCGTTCAGGAACGTCCACATCGCGTGCATGTCCGCATTGCCGATGGCCGCCAGCGGGACGTACTCGTGGCGGACCTCCCGCCCCAGTGCCTCGCCGAGCGCGGCCGCCATCTGTGCGGGGGTCGGTGCGTCGCTGGCCAATTCGATGCGCCGTCCGACGTACGGAGCCGGGGTGAGCAGCACTTCCGCCGCGAACGCGCCGAGGTCGGGGCGGGCGAGCTGCTGCAACGGCCGATCGGGCGGCAGCGGCAAGTCGAGGACGCCGTCGTGGATGCGTTCCGCTCCACCGAGTGCGTTGTCGAAGAAGTACGTCGGCCCCAGGATGGTGTACGGCACGTCGCCCGCGGCCAGTTCCGCCTCGATGCGCGCCTTGCTCTCGAAATGCGGTACCCCGCTGTCCTGGTCGGCCCCGGCGACCGAGCTGAACACGAGGTGCGGCACGCGCTCCCGCGCCGCGGCGGCGAGGATCGCCCGCCCCTGTTCCACCTCCGCCTCGACACCGGACTCGAAGGGCGTGGTGAACGCGAAGACGCCGGCCACCCCCTTCATGGCCGCGGCGAGCGACTCGGGATCGCTCAGGGAACCCGCGACCACCTCGACGCCCCGGTCTGCCAACTGCCGTGCGGCACCGCGGTTCGGGTCGCGGACCAGCGCCCTGATCCGGACCCCCGGACGAGCAGCGCGTCGGTCACGGCACCCCCCTGTCCGCCCGTCGCGGCAAGCACCAGGATCGGCTCCTGCACCATGTATGAACTCCCTTCCGTGCGGGGCATCGGATCTGCCGGTGGCCCCGACCGTAACCATCCGTCATGTATGACAGCTCAGGATGCAGACTCGCCCGGGACGGGCACTGGAGGCCATGACCCCGTGCGCGCACAGTCATGACGCTCGTGCGGCGGCTGCCCGAACTGCGCCTCGACCGCGGTCGACCCCCACAGGTCCGGCCGGGCCCGTGGCAGCCCGGTCCTCTCCTCCGAGGCGGACGACCGAGACGGGCGGCCGGTCGAGCAGAGCGAGGTCCTGGTCCTGTAGGGCGATCACCACCGAGGTCTCCGGCAACGCCCGGAACAGCGCGGTCAGCAGGGCCTCGGCGGTGGGTCGGTCCAGCCCGGCGGTGGGTTCGTCCAGCAGGAGCACCGGTGGGCGCCGCAGCACCGCGCGCGCGATCGCGAGGCGCCGCCGCTGCCCGTGGGACAGCAGACGCCCGCCGGGGCCCACGGGGGTGCCGAGTGACAGCGCGGCGAGACCCACCACCTCCAGTGCGGCCCGCAGCGTGGCGGCGTCGGCCGAGGGTGCGGGCTGCCGGAGGTTGGCCGCCACCGTGTCGTCGGCCAGCCAGTCGTCGGCCTCGACCAGGGTGACGGTCTCGGCGACCACCCGGGCCGGCAGCTCGTGCACGGGCGTGCCGTCGAGGACGACCGTGCCGCGCGGGGCCGGTATCCGCCCGGCGAGCTGTCCGAGCAGCGTCGACTTCCCGCTGCCGTTGGGGCCGGTGACCAGCAGCGGTCCGGACCCGGACAGAGTCGAGGTGAGGGCCGCCGACGAGCCGGGAAGCGGCAGTCCGACCGCTGCCAGGACGGGTGCGGTCGGCCGCCGCGGACTTGCGAGCGGCTCTTCGGCGGCCAGCGGCGCGAGGCGTCCGGCCGCGTCACCGGCCTCGCTCAGCAGGTTCACCAGCCGGGGCAGCCGCTCCAGCAGCTCCCACCCAGCGGCCATCAACAGCACCTCCCCCACCACCACGGCGACCGGTTGCCTCGGCGCCGCGCACAGAGCGGTCACCAGCACCGCTGCCTGGCCCACGGCGGCCAGCAGGCGCAGTCCCAGCCGGCCCAGGCGTTCGGCACGGGCGGCGGCCCACTCGGCGGATTCGACGGCCGCCATCGCGGTCGCCGCCGACTCTCGTGCCTGCGGTACGGCGTCCAGGCACCTCAGTTCGTCGAAGGCCGCCCGGCTGCCGAGCAGTACGGTACGGAGCGCGGACCTGGCGTCGGCGGCGGTGCGCAGGTGGGCTCGTGTCCGGCGGTGGGCCTGCCGGACGCAGGTCAGCCCGGCCGCCCAGACGACCAGCTCGGCCGTCCCCAGGAGCGGCGTCGCCCACAGCAGCAGGATCTCGACCAGGCACGCGGTGGTGACCGCCGCGGTGAGCGGTGCGCAGACGTTCGCGGGCAGACCCGCGACGGTTTCCACGTCCGAGGTGAGCCGGGTGAGCAGTGTCCCGTCGCGTTGCCCGCGCAGTTCACGGGGGGTGAGTCGGGCGGCGCCGCGGGCCAGCCGGGTGCGCAGCGCCACGGTGGTGGTGAGCAACGTCCGGTGGCTGACCAGGCGTTCGAGGTAGCGCAGTCCGGTGCGGGCCAGGGCCAGCGTCCGCACGGCCCCCGAGGGGTACATCCAGGACCAGGTGGTGTTGGTCTGGAGGGTGACCACGGCGCAGGTGGCCAGGAACCAGCCGGACACGCCGAGGAGTGCGGCACCGCCGAGTTCGGCCGCGACGGCCAGCAGCGTGCCGGTCAGCAGGGCCCGGCGCGGAGCTGCCGTGCGGAGCAGACGCCAGGCGCCGGTCCCGTTCATCGGACCCTCCCGTGGTGCAGGGTGATGACCTCGTCCGCCAGTGGCAGCAGCGCGGGGCTGTGAGTGGCGAGCAGGACCGTGCGGTCGCGGGCCAGTGTCCGCAGCGCGGACAGGACCCGCTGCTCCGCCGCCGGGTCGAGGTGTGCGGTGGGTTCGTCCAGGCACAACAGGGGCGCATCCCGCAACAGGGCCCGAACGAGAGCCAGTTGCTGGGACTGGCCGGAGGACAGTCCGGTGCCGCGTTCGCCGAGCGGGGTGTCCAGTCCCTGCGGGAGCGCTGTCATGAGGTCCTCGAAGCCGAGGGAGGCGGCGGCGTCCAGCAAGTCGTCGTCGCTCGCAGCGGGCCGGGCCAGGAGAAGGTTCTCGCGCAGGGTGCCGGGCAGCAGATGGGCCGGCTGGCCCACCCAGGAGACCCGGCCGGGATCGGCGGGGACGGCCCGGCCGTCGAGCACGTGCAGGGCGTGCCCCTCGGACGGGGCGGACAGGCCCGCCGCCACGGCCAGCAGGGTGGACTTGCCCGCCCCGCTCGGTCCGGTGACGGCGAGGCATCGGGCCGGTGGGAGCCGCACACTGATCCGGTCCAGGGCAGGCGCCACACGGCCCGGGTGACGCACCGTCACGGCGTCCAGGCACACCTCCGGAGGCGCCGAGCCACGGGCCGGCCGGAGCGGCGCGACGGACGGCAGGTCCCGCTCCGCGCGGGCGTCGAGGACGGTACCCAGCAGCTCGCAGGCGGCAGCGGCCTGGGCTCGAGCGTGGTAGCCGGCGGCGAGGTCCCGGGCCGGGGCGAAGTAGGCGGGTACCAGGACGAGGACGAACAGCGCGGCGGACAGGTCCATGCGGTCCGGGACGCCGGGCACATGGAGGTAGTCGAGCAGGACCAGGCCGCAGTAGGTCGCCACCACGGCGAGGGTGCCGGTGATGAGCAGCTCGACCCACGCGGTCGACAGAAAGGCGATCCGCAGCACCTTCTCGGTCCGCCGGGCGACCTCCCGGTCGTCCCGCTCCAGCACGCGGGCCGCCTCGTCGTGTGCGCCGAGCCCGACCAGGGTGGGCAGCCCGCGCAGGTGGTCCAGCAGCCGGGCCTGATGGGTGCGGATCCCGGTCAGCTGGGCGTGCACGGCGCTCTGCGCGCCCAGGCCGATGACCTTCAGGTTGACCGGCAGCAGCGGGGTGGCGGCGAGGACGAGCAGGGCGACGAACCAGCTGCGGCAGGCGAGGGCGGCCAGGACGAGGCCGCTGCCGAGCAGCATGGTCGTCCGTGCGGGCACGTACCCGGTGAGCCAGTCGGTCAGCTGGTCCACCTCGCCGTCGACGGCCCGGGCCGGTGCCGCCTCGCCCAGGTCGGGCGGGGCCGGGCCGCTGACGGGCAGCGCCGTCTCGATGATCCGGCGGCGCAGGGTCTCACGTACCTCCCGGGCGCCACGAGCGGCTGCCGTGTCGCCCGCGGCCAGCAGGACGGAGCGCAGGGCGACTCCGGCCGCGGTCAGCAGGACGGGCAGCGCCAAGGCCGCCACGGGCAACTCGCCGTGCAGGGCCGACAGGCCGCGTTGCGCGCCCCAGGCGAGCCCGCCCGCCCACAGCACCGTGCCCGCCTGGGCCGCGCCGCGCAGGATCCCCGCGCGGCGCAGCTCGGGCCGGCCGATCTCCGCCCAGCCCTTCAGCCTGGCGGCCGCCGGATCGTCGGCCCGGTCCGCGGCCAGTTCTTCCAGGAGCACGCTGGTGCCGCTCACGAGGCGGTCTCCGCTCCGGTGACCGCGTCGAAGTGTCCGGCGCGACCGTCACGGCGGTCGCCGACGATCCAGGCGGCCAGTGCGGTGCAGCCCAGCACCGTTACGCCGATCGGCCCGATCAGGTCGCAGACGCCGCCGAACACGTCCTGGGAGAGGGCGGTGGCCAGGATGCCGAGCACGCAGAGCAGGACGCGTCGCACGCTCGTCCGCAGCAGACCGGTGGACGTCGGCGCGGCCGGGAGCGAGCGGCTCCGGGTGGGCAACGGCGGTATCGGGGTTTCGGCCGGCTCGCGGTACTTGCCGCGGAAACTCCGCCACGCGTAGATGTTGTAGGCCAGGACGAACGGCATGCACAGGCCGACGCCGAGGACCAGGAAGAGCTGGGAGGAGTGCGGGCTCGACGCCTGATGGACCGTCAGGCCAGGCGGTACCACCACCGGCAGGGAGAGGACGGCGAGTCCCAGCAGCCCGCTTGCGGTCATGGTGGCCACGGCCGCGAACGGCCGCCAGTCAGGACGGCGACCGAAGCCGTGCCAGGCGACGGCACCGGCCACGGCGGCGACCCCCACGGCGAGCCAGAACAGGCCGGTCCGCACCGGCTGGCCCAGAGAGAACCGCTGCGGGTCGGCGCCCGGCAGCGACAGGCCGAGCACGAGTGCCATGACCACGGTGGCCAGCAGCAGGGACCGTCCGGTGCGTCGGACCCCCGGCCGTGACCACCCTTCGGTCTTGTCCTGCAACCAGGCGGCCCCGGCCAACAGGTAGACGACGACCAGGCCGAGAGCGCACAGAACTCCGTAGGGGCTGAACCAGTCGAAGGCCCCGCCGCGGAAGGCACCGCCGCGCTGGTGCGGGCCGGTGAGCACGGCGCCGAGGACGAGGCCCTGGCACACGGTGGTCGCGAGCGAGGCCCCGCCGAACAGCAGTGCCCAGCCCCGCCGGTAGCGGTCGGCCGCGCTCTGCATCTCCAGTCCCAGTCCGCGCAGGATGATCGAGACCAACATGACGGTCAGCGGCAGATAGGCGCCGGGCAGCACCACGGCGTAGGCACCGGGCAGACCGGCCCAAAGGACCACGCCGACCAGGATGAGCCAGCTCTCGTTGGCGTCCCAGGCAGTGGCGACGACCTCGCCGTACTGCCGTCGGCGCTCGGGGCCGGCCACCAGGCCGAGCATCCCCACACCGAGGTCGTAGCCGTCGAGGACCACGTACATGCCGAGCGAGAAGAGCACCAGGGCGTAGCTGGCGTACTCAAGCAACGAGGGCCTCCGGGGCATCGGGCGAGGCGGGTCCGGTGGGCAGTGCCTCGGGGCCGGCCTTGACGGTACGGACGATGTAGCGGGCCCAGACGGCCAGCAGGGTGACGTAGAGCAGGAGGAAGCCGGCGAGTGTGGCGGCGACTTCGGGTGTACTGAGGTGGGAGACCGCGTCCGCGGTGCGCAACTGGCCGTAGACGACCCAGGGTTGGCGGCCCGTCTCGGCGACGATCCAGCCGCCGGTGATGGCGATGATCCCGGCCGGGGTCATCCACACCATCCACCTCAGGAAGCGCGGCGAGTCGTACAGGCGTCGGCGCATCCGCAGGACGACGCCCGCGAAGGCCGTGCCGAACATGAGCAGCGCGGTGCCGTACATGGCGCGGAAGCCGTAGAAGGTGGTCCACATGTTGGGGCGTTCGTCGGGCGGGGTCCGCAGCAGTCCGGGCGTCGTCGTCCTGCCGCTGAGGTCCTGGGCGATGACGGAGCCGAGGTGGGGTATCCCGATGCGCAGTCGGTTCTCGCCCTTGTCGGTGTCGGGGACGACGAGCAGGTTGTAGCCGTTGTTGTCGCTCTTCCAGTTGCCCTCGAACGCCTCCAGCTTGGGCAGTTGGCGCTGTCCCATGAAGACGGCGGTGCCGTCGCCCACGTACAGCTGCACGGGCATCAGCACCCCCAGCACACCGAGGGCGATGGACAGGCAACGGCGCGCCATCGGCTGGGCGGCGGATCGTTTCTTCACCAGGTACCACGCGGAGATCCCGCCGACGAACCAGGCGGAGCTGATCAGCACGGCAAGCAGCATGTGCGGGAAGCGGTGGGCGAAGGCGGGGTTGAACAGGATGTCGATCCAGTCCTTCGCCTGGAACTGGCCGTTGACCTTCTCGTAGCCGACCGGGTCCTGCATCCAGCTGTTGGCCGACAGGATCCAGGTGGTGGACAACAGGGTTCCGAAGGCGACCATCCAGCTGGCCAGGGCCATGGTGCGCGGGCGGATCCGCCCGTCCCCGTAGAGCATCAGCCCGATGAAGCCCGCCTCCAGGAAGAAGGCCGTGATCACCTCCATGCCGATGGTGACCCCGATCACCGGGCCGACCGCATGGGCGTACGTCCCCCAGTTCAGGCCGAACTCGAAGGTCATCACCGTGCCCGCGGCCACGCCCAGCCCGAAGCCGACGACGAAGATCTTCTTCCAGAACCGGAAGATCTGGAGGTACAGCGGGTGTCCGGTGCGGACGTAGACCGTGTACACGACGGCCAGCAACACGGAGAGGCCCACGGTGAGCGCGGGAAAGGTCATGTGGAAGATCGCGGTGATCGCGAACTGCCAGCGGGACAGTTCGACGACGTCGGGTGAAGCCATGGACACTCCAGGGAGCAGCGGTTCGACGGGCGTCGGGCGCGAACCGGGAGTCCGGTCCGCGCCCGAGGCGGGGACGTGCCGCATGAACGGAAGGGGGCGCGGCACCCGGAGCGCGAAGCGGTCCAGACGGTGCGGGGGAAGCGCCCGGCGCCGCGCGCCTGCCCCGCCGCGCGGACGGTCAGGCGCGCACCAGAGGCGTGTCCACCAGGTGCTCAGCCAGGAACCAGGCTTGGAGCTCGCCGGTGCGGACGATCTGCGAGACCAGCAGGTCGTTGGTGCCGTCGTCGCCCAACTCGGCGGTGCGGGCGGCCGCGTCATGGGCATCCGTGAGGATGCTCTCGTGGGCCTGGAGCAGCCGCGAGAGCATGGCCGGCACCTCCTCCACGCCGTCCGGCGGGCGCGGAATCGAGGTGATCTCGGCGACGTGCCGGAGATCGCCCACGGCGACGCCACCCAGCGTCTGGACGCGCTCGGCGAGGGCGTCGACGAGTGCCAGCTGTTCTCCTGCGTGCTTGTCCAGGAGCAGGTGCAGCGGGTAGAAGGTCGCGCCCCGCATGCTCCAGTGGTGCTTCTTGTAGAGGCCGTAGAGGACCCGGGTGTTCGCCAGCACCTTGTTCAGGCGCTGCGAAGAGTACATCCGCGCCTCGTAGGACAGGGCGATGGGGAACTGCTTGACGGTCCCGAACTCCTGGATGACCGAGCCCTTCTGATGCAGCCACGGCTGGCTGCCCGTGGGCTTGGAGCTGGTGGTCATGACGTGCCTCCTGCGGTGTGGTGCTGACAACGTGCGCGGTTGACGCTAGGTGCCGGACCGGCGGCCGCGTTGCCTGCGAGTGCACGCGCAGGCGCTCGTCAGCGCACCGGATCCGGGCGGCGTCGGAGAAGGACGGCGAGCGCGCCATGGGGCAGCACCGCTGCGGGACCCTGGACTACGGCCAGAGCACCGGACTGACCACCTCCCCCCGACGAGGGGGAACGGTGAGGGTTTCCGCCCCCTCCGAGCTCGACGACGCTTTCGCCGACCAGGGCCTGACCTCCCGGCTGTTGCCGGAGGCGCTCACCAGGAGTCGGAGCCCGGGGCGCCGGTGTCCGCCTGATGCGGTACCGCAGGTCCGGACGTGGCGTCGAAGGCGTGGACCACCTCCGGGAGGGTCCCGGGCATGAGCAGTTCGCGTGCCTGCTCCTCGTGGCGGCGGTCCGTGGCCGTCAGCCGGACGTGGTGCTGGGCGAGGTGCTCGGCCCAGGAGGCGACCAGATAGCTCTCGACGAAGCGTTCCGGGGCGTTCCCGTCCTGGTAGAGGCCCCAGCTGAGGGCCCCGGTGCGGCGCCTGGACCGGCCCACACGGTGCATGCGGGCCGTGAACTCGGCCCGGTTCCCCGCGGGGATCCGGTAGACGACGGAGACCAGTACCGGACCGTCGGCCTCGCCCGGCTCGAACACCAGGGGAGGTACGGGCCAGTGGTCGGAGGGCGAGGGGTTGATCCCCTCTGCGTCGAGCAGCGGCCACCGCCGTACGGTGGCGGCGCCGAGCAGCAGCACGGCACCGGCGATCAGGAGACAGCAGCTGATCCCCAGCCAGTCGGCCAGCACTCCCCACAGGGGTGCCACCAGTGCCTGGCCGCCCTGGAAGACCAGCAGGTAGACGGCGAGCCCGCGGGCCCTGACCCAGCCCGGGAGCCGGGTTAGAACGGCCGCGTTGAGCGTGGACAGCACGGCGATCCAGGCCAGGCCCGCGGGCAGGAGTGCGGCCGTGACCACCCACGGTGCACGGACGGTGGCCAGTACCGCGAGCACCCCGGCGAACGCCACGGCACCCGCCGCGAGTGTGCCGTTGCCCCCCAGCACGCGACGCACATGGGGCAACGCGAAGGCTCCCGCCACCGCGCCAGTGCCCACCGCCGCCAGCAGCAGCCCGTATCCGCCCGAGCCGAGGCCCAACGAGCGGCTCGCGGTCAGGGGCAGCAGTGCCCACAGAGCCGCGCCACCGGGGACGAACAGGAGGGTCCGCAGCAGGACACGGCGTACCCCGGGCGCGTTCCACACGTAGCGGCGCCCGGCATGCAGGGCGGCCAGTAGCCGTTCGTTCCCCGCCGTCGCGGCTGCCATCGGCGGTCGCCGCCATACCAGGAGGACGGCCATGATGCCCAGGTAGGAGGCCGCGTTGAAGGCGAAGACCCAGCCCGCGCCCGCCGCCGCGACCACCGCCCCGCCGAGTGCCGGACCCACGGCACGGGCCACGTTCATGTTGACCGCGCCCAATGCCGCTGCCTGGCCGAGCCGTCGGCGCTCCACCAACTCCGGCTGGATCGCCTGCCAGGCCGGGCCCATCAGCGCGGCGCCGCACCCCAGGAAGAAGGTCAGGACGAGCAGCACCGTCGGCGACAGCGCGTCCGTGAACGCCAGCACGGCCAGCGCGCCGGACGCCACGAGCATCGCGAACTGCGCGGCCAGCAGCACCGAGCGCCGGTCGAACCGGTCGGCGATCACACCGGCGGGCAGGGCCAGCAGCACGACGGGAAGGCTGGCGGCGGTCTGCACGAGCGTCACCAGCGCGGCCCCGTCCCCGACCAGCAGCCACTGGGCACCCACCGTCTGCATCCAGCTGCCGATGTTGGAGACCAACTGGGCGATCCACAGCGCGCGGAAGACGCGGGCCGCGAGCGGCGCCCACGGGGAGTCTGCCTCTGCGGGCGCGGGTGGCGACGGTGCGCTCTTCATGTGCGTCCAGACCGGGTGTGTGGTGGCGTGGGCGGGTGCGAGCAATAGGGCCCGCCTCCGGTAGGTGCTTGACAGCGAGGGCGAAGGACGTGGCCCCGGAGCGCATCACTCCGCCCGACGCCCCTTGGGCCCGGCCCGACGGTTCTCAGGACGGTGGCCGGACCCAGGCGGCGTCGGCGCCGGAGAGCCGGTGCGTCACCGCGGAGGTGAGCGCCAGGAGCAGCAGCGCGAGGCCCAGGGCGAGCACGAGATGCCCGTGCAGGAGGAGTTCGGCGCCGACGAACGCGCCGAGCAACATGGCCAGCACGGACAGGATCCGCCGTCCCGGCCTCGGCGCCGCACCGCCGGCCGGGGTGGAGTCCGCGGCCAGTCCGGTGAGGGTCAGCGTCAGTACGGTCGTGGTGAGGTCGGGTACGCCGAGACGCCGGGCGACCGCGTTCTGCAACCCCATGCCCAGCCCCAGACACACGATCAGCGTGTACTGGACGCCGGTGGTGACCCGGCCGTCGTCGACCGCCGTGACGAGGACGGTGACGGCGACCAGGACCGTCTGCACGGCGGTTGCCGTCCGGAGCAGGTGCCCGCGGTGCGCGGCGAACCGGGTGCCGAGCCTGCCACCGCCCAACGCGCCGAGGAGGAACACCACCAGCGCGACGACGGAGGCGAACGCGGAGAGGTTCGGGGCGCCCGCCAGCGCGAACCCGAGGAACACCACGTTGCCCGTCATGTTGGCGACGAAGACGTGCCCGAGGGCCAGGTAACTCACCGCGTCGACCAGGCCGGTGACCACGGTCAGCGTCAGCAGCAGGGGAGGCAACGGGCCATGGCGATCGCCCCTGGGCGGCACCAGCGTGCGGGCCGCGTCAGTCAGCAGCTTACGCATGGTCTTTCCTTTCTGAGCTCTCCGATGCGACGGGCCCACGGTGCAGCACCAGGCGGGTCAGCAACCCGCTGGCGGGGCCGATCACGAGCGCGGCGAGGTCGACCCACATCGGCCACGGGGTGATGCCCAGCACGTGGTCGAGGGACCACCGGCCGGGCCCGGTGAGGGCCAGCGCCGCGGAGACCGCTACGAGGACCATCGGGTACTCGTAGCCGTCGTTCTGCACCCAGAGGCCCTTGGGCCACTTGACGGTTCCCGCGACCGTCATCACTCCCGCGGCCGCCACCACGGCCAGGGGCGTGAGCAGGCCCGCGGCCAGGAGCAGGCCGGCCCCGATCTGACTGGCGCCCGCGACGACGGCCGTCAGCCGGCCGCCGCGGAACCCGTCGGCACGGAACTCCTCGGTTCCGCCCGCCAAGCCGTGGCCCCCCAACCGGTGGCTCACCTTCTGCACTCCGTGGGCGGCGAGGAGGAGTCCCGCGACCAGCCGGAGGACCAGCAGTCCAGCATTCATCTCTTCCTACCTGCTCCTGACCTCGTTCTTCTCGCCGACGCGGTGGGGTCAGCCGACGGCGTCGGCGCCGATCACGGCCTGTGCGTAGACCAGACCGAGGCCGTAGGCACCGCCGTGCTGCTTGACGACCTCGGTCACCGGCACGTACGTCTCGGTGCGGGCCCAGTCACGCTGCAACTCCAGCAGGACCTGCAACCAGGTGACCGGGACGGCCCCGGCCTGGATCATGCGCTGCACGGCGTGTTCGTGCGCCTGCGGGCTGACACCGCCGGACGCGTCGGTGACCACGTAGACCTCGTAGCCCTGGGTGAGGGCGGAGAGCGCGGGCAGCACGACGCAGACCTCGGTCCACAGACCGGCTATGACGATCTTCTTCCGACCGGTCGCCTTGACGGCCTCGACGAACGCGGCATCCTCCCAGGCGTTCATCGAGGTGCGGTCGACGATCTCCTGGTCGGGGAAGACGTCCGCCAGCTGCGGCAGGATCGGACCGGAGAAGGACTCGGCGGCCACGGTGCTCAGGACGACCGGCACATCGAACGTCTTCGCGGCCTTGGCCAGGCCCACGGTGGAGTTGATGATCGCGGTGCGGTCACCGCTGCCGGTGCCGAAGAACATCTGCGGCTGGTGGTCCACGAACAGGACCGCACAGTTGTCAGGCGTCAGCAGGTCGGGACTGGGGGCCGCGGTGACCTTGGCGATGTCGGTCATGTGAGGGTGCCTTTCCATCAGTAGCGGCGCGGACGGATGCCCGCGCCGGGCGAGGAACCGTCCGGTGGACGGTTCGTCGAGTGGTGCCCCGGAACGGGTGGCTCGTGGCGCGGCCTTCCGGGAGCACTGACTAGAGGTCGAAGCAGGGATCGAAGGGCGTGCCGGCGACGTCCGGGAACAGGCCGCGCCGTACGCGCCACTCCCGATGCTGCTCCGACTCGGCCACGGCCTCGCCGAGCGACTCCGCCTGGCGCACGCCCGCGGGGTGGGGCTCGGACGCCTGGTAGCCGCCGAAGTGCGCCACCGGGCTCCATCCGGGGCTCACGGGCGGCAGTTCCTCGTCGAGGCCCTCGTACTCGCCCGCGGCGTACACGATCCGGCCGCCGGTGACCGTGAGCAGCGACTCGATGTGCGCGATCTCCGGCTCGGGAACGGTGAAGTAGTCGGCGGACAGCACCGCGAGGTCCGCGTAACACCCCGGACGCAGAACGCCCTTGACGCCCGCCTCGCCGGTCAGCTCGGCGCCCGCCCGGGTGAACATCCGGAGCGCCGTGTGCCGTTCGACCCGATTGCTCCGGGGGCGCAGCAGGAGGTCTCCGACGCTGCGACCGCTCACGAGCCAGTGCAGGGCCACCCAGGGGTTGTAGGTGGACACCCGGGTGGCGTCCGTGCCGGCGGCCACGGTCAGTCCGCGCTCCAACATCGCCCGGATCGGCGGGGCGTCGGCGGCCCGGCCCGGGCCGTAGCGGCGCAGGAACGCCTCGCCCTGGAACGACAGCCGGTTCTGGACGGACACGGCACCGCCGAGCGCGGCGACGCGGTCGAGGCTCTCCGGGGAGACGGTCTCGGCGTGGTCGAACAGCCACCGGTTCCCGGCCGGGAAAAGCCCCTCGGCTGCCAGCTTCTCGAAGACCGCGAGATCCCGGCGGATGGTCTCGTCGTAGGTGGCGTGCAGTCGGAACCCCCAGCCGTTCTCCATGAGGAGACGAACCGCCTTCTCGAATTCCGTCTCGTATGCGCCGAGTTCGGGACGCGGCTGGTTGAAGTTCTCGAAGTCCGCCGCGGCCCAGGTGAGGTTCTCGCCCGCGCCGTTGAGCCGCAGCCAGGCGTCCCCGTCCTCGGGACGGGCCATGTCGATCCAGCGGGCGAGATCGGCCACCTCCTGACCCGCGGTCTGCGGGAAGAGGTGATAGGCGATGCGAAGTGACAACTGGCCGGCTCTCGCCAGTTCGATGACGGTGCTGTAGTTGTCCGGGAAGTTCTGAAAGCCGCCGGCCGCGTCGATCGCCGAGGTCAGACCGAACCTGTTCAGTTCGCGCAGGAAGTGACGGGTGGAGACTTTCTGGTCCTGGCCCTCCAGCACCGGTGCCTTGGCCAGGGTCGAGTAGAGGACGAGGGCGCTGGGCGCCGCGAGCAGCAGGCCCGTGGGCTCCCCGTCCCGGCCGCGGACGATCTGTCCGCCTGGCGGATCGGGCGTTTCCTTGCCGAATCCGGCCGCCTTCACCGCAGCCCGGTTGAGGACGGCGGACTGGTACAGGTGCAGGACGAACACCGGGGTGTCGGGAGCGGCGGCGTTCAGCTCCGCGACGGTCGGCAGTCGTCGCTCGGCGAACTGCTCGGCCGACCAGCCTCCCACCACGCGCACCCACTGGCCCTTGGGGGTGCGTGCGGCCTGTTCCCGCAGCATGGCCAGGCCCCGGCGCAGCGTGCGAACACCGTCCCAGCGCAGTTCCAGCACGTAGTTGAGCCCGCCCCGAATGACGTGCAGATGGGCGTCGTTGAGCCCCGGGATCATCCGTCGGCCGAGTGCGTCCACCACCTTCGTGGCGGCTCCGATGTGCGGGGCGACGTCCTTGTCGTCACCGACGACCGTGATGACACCGTGCTTGACGGCGAGCGCCTCGGCCTGCGGGCGGTCCGGGTCCCCCGTGTGGATTCTCGCGTTGCGGACGACGAGTTCTGCGGCTTCGTCGGTGGCCTGGGGAACCAGTCCGCCGACCGGCATTGGAGACACGTGTGCAGGACCCCTTCCGGGACGGGCGACTTCGAGGTCCGCCGCGTGTGGACGCGGCGGACGGTAACGAGGTGACGGTTTGACCGTTCGCGGTCGAACGAGTGGGCGGGCCACGACCGCCGCGCCGTCACGCTAGGCGCCGTGCACGCCGTCGGGTGTCCTGTCAGCGCACTGGAACCCTGCTGACAGTGCACGGGACGCGCGGCGGGAGGTGCGGTCCGGGACCGCTGCGTCGACCGTTCGGGCAGCCGGGACCGTGTCATGCGCGTGCGTCATCTCGGCGGAGGTCGCTCTGTGAGGGTCGGTCGCTGACGGTGGACGAGGGTCCTGCAACCGGGAGCCGTCTCACGTGCGTCGCTGCGTCGCCCGGTGCACGCTGGTGGTGGAGAGGACTTCTGGCGTGGCCAACCTGCGTGCGCGACGGCAGAGCCTCCCCTCGCAGGGGCGTCCCTCGCTGATCGGCAGGCGGCAGCGGGAAGGAAGCGCGATGGAGATCGCAGGATCGACTGCCCTGGTCACGGGGGCCAATCGTGGCATCGGCTACGCGTTCGCCCGCGCGCTCATCGCGCGCGGATCGGTGAAGGTCTATGCCGGTGTCCGCGATCCGGCGAGCGTGGGCGACAGGGATCTGAGTCCGCTGCGTTTGGACGTCACCGTGAGGGAAGAGGTCGCCGCGGCGGCCGCGGCCGCCGATGACGTCACCATCGTGATCAACAACGCGGGCGTCGGAGGTTTCGACACCCAGTTGTGGACTGGCTCCTTCGACGGCGCGCGCGAGGCGATGGAGGTCAACTACTTCGGTACCTGGGCCGTGTCCCGTGCCTTCGCGCCCGTCCTGGCCCGTAATGGCGGCGGCGCACTGATCAACATGCTGTCGGCCGCCTCCTGGGCGTCCCGGGCGGACTATCCCGGGTATGCGGCCTCCAAGGCAGCCCAGTGGTCCTTGACGGGCGCACTGCGGGAAGGGCTGCGCGAGCAGGGAACTCTCGTGATCGGTGTCCACGCCGGGTTCGTGGAAACGGATCTCAGTTCCTTCACGGGCGCGCCGAAGATCGGTGCGGATGATGTTGCGGAGCAGACCATGGAGGCACTGGCGAACGACCGGGTCGAAGTCCTTGCCGACGAGCGGACTCGGCAGGTCAGACATGCTCTGTCGCAACCCCTCGAACAGTGAGGAGATGCCGCCTCTGCCCCACGGGGCTGCCTGCGGCGGATCACCGCCTGGCGCCCGCGGCAGCCTGGCGAGGTGCTGGATCGGCCCTCAGGACAACCTCGGCACGACCGCACCGCAGGAGGATTCGTGACTGTTGAACCGCCTGCGGGGTACGGCTCCCCCGGCCGGGCCCTGCACGGGCAGACCCTCGTCGCCATCGGCGGGAGCGCAGGTATCGGGCTGGCGACCGCACGGCTCGCCCGTAACCAGGGCGCCTCAGTCGTCCTGACCGGACGGGACCCGGCACGGCTGCGCGCCGCGGCCCAAGAGGCCGATGCGCTCAGCACCGCGGCCTTCGATGCCCATGACGCGGCGCAGCTGGAGCGGTTCTTCCAGCAACTGCCGGGGCCGATCGATCACGTGCTGGTCACCGCGGGTGGCCCGTCCTACGGGCGCCTGCTGGACATCGACGCCGAACAGGCACGCCGGGCGATCAGCGACCACATGGTGTTCGCGCTCGAGGTGGCGCGCCACTGCGCCGGCACGGTACGGCCGGGCGGCACGCTGCTGCTGATGGGCGGCACCGGGGCCCGCCGGATCCGGGCGGCTCTCGGTGTCGCCCCCGCGGTCACCGCCGCGTTGCCCGCGTTCACGGCCAGTCTGGCACTTGAGCTCGCGCCGGTCCGGGTGAACCTGATCGCCGCCGGCTTCGTGGACACACCGTTGTCGGCCCGGCTGCTCGGTGACGCACTCGACGCCCGCCGCGAGGAACTGCGCGCCACACTGCCGATCGGCCGCGTGGTCGTACCCGAGGACGTGGCGGCGCTCGCCGTGCACATCATGACCAACACCGCACTCACGGGAGCGACCTATGACGTCGACGGAGGCCAGCAGCTCGTCGGCTGAGCGCCGGTGGCGGTCAGCCGCCGGGCATCGCGGCGGCCCGCGATGGTGTGCTCCGGGCTTGGTCGCGGTACGGGGCGAGGGACGTGGTCAGCGCCGCCAGTGCTTCCTGGGGACCGTTGACGAACACGGGCGTCGGCCGCACGTCCGTCGTTTCCGCAGCGAGAGCAAGGACTACGCGGAGAGAGCACGAACTACGCGGAGAGAACGGAGATCGACCGCCTCCGACGGTACGCCGGTGAACACCCCTTCAGATAGCCGCCTTCATGCGCGAAAGAGAGGTCGTGCCATGGACGGAATCGCCGACATGGGGGGCACCCAGGGTTGGGGCCCCGTACATCCACCTCAGCGTGATGAACCCGTCTTCGCGGAGGACTGGCAGCGCAAGGCGTTCGCGCTGGCGATCCTCTCCAGCCGCGCCGCAAGCGGCGGCATCAACACGGACGCCTTTCGGCACGCACTGGAGCGCCTGGACCGAGCGCATTACCTCGACGACGGCTATTTCGGGCGCTGGCTCAACGCCGGCGAGCTGATGCTCACCGAGCGCGCCATCCTGGCGCCGGGCGCGGTCGAGGCACGGGCCCGCAACCTGAGCGGCGTACACGTCCCGGAGCCGCCCGTCACCGAGCCTGTGCTGCCGCACTACGCGCCCACGGCCGAGGGCTCGCTGCGTTCGCTGGACGCCGCCCCCGCTTTCGGTGTCGGCCAGCGCGTCCGCGCCAGGAACAGGTCCGTGCCCGGACACACCCGGCTGCCCGGCTATGTCCGGGGGCACGCCGGAGTGGTGGAGATCATCCAGCCCGCCCACGTCCTACCGGACACCAACGCTCACTTCATGGGCGAAAACCCGCAATACGTGTACTCGGTGCTGTTCGACTCGCACGAGCTGTGGGGCCCGGACGCCGAACCCTTCACCGTCACCGTGGACGTCTACGAGAGCTATCTGGAGACCACCGCATGACCACCACCGGCGGCTCCGACGAGAGCCCTTCCGTGGCGCTGCGCACCGAGGCGCTCGAACAACTCCTCACCGAGCGCGGCCTGATCGACCCGAAGGCCATGGACGCGATCATCACCCGCTATGAGACGAGCGTGGGCCCACTGAACGGTGCCAAGGTCGTCGCCAGGGCGTGGACGGATCCCGACTACCGGCGGCGTCTGCTCGAAGACGGCACCGCCGCCATCAAGGAACTGGGCTTCTCGGGACAACAGGGCGAGCACATCGTGGTGGTCGAGAACACTCCGACCGCCCACAACGTCGTCGTGTGCACGCTGTGCTCGTGCTACCCCTGGCCGGTCCTCGGCCTGCCGCCAAGCTGGTACAAGGACCCCGCCTACCGCGCGCGCGTGGTCAGGGAACCGCGCACGGTGCTGGCCGAAATGGGACTCGCACTCGACGACGACGTGCAGATCACCGTCCGGGACTCCACCAGCGAGGTGCGCTGGCTCGTACTGCCCGAACGTCCACCCGGCACCGAGCACCTCACGGAAGACGAACTCGTGCCACTCGTCACCAGGGATGCGATGGTCGGCGTGGCCAAGGTGGCGGCACCGTGAGCACGCCGCTGGACAGCGAGGGCCCGGCAGCACCTCCCCGCTCCAACGGTGAACTGGTGTTCGCCGAGCCGTGGGAAAGCCGCGCCTTCGGCATGGCCGTCACCCTGTACGAGGCGGGCGTCTTCGGCTGGCCGGAATTCCAGACCGCGCTGATCGCCCGGATCACCGCCTGGACAGCCGCGCGGGAGCACGACGAGCCGTACCCCTACTACCGACTATGGCTGGGCGCCCTGGAGGACGTACTCGCCGACCTCAGCGCCGTGTCCGAGGACGAAGTCATCGCACGCGCCCAGGCCATGGCTCAACGCTCCCCGGGGCACGACCACCGCGACCACGCGCGTTGACTCCGAGACGCCCCCAGGCCGATTCGGTGCCCCGCAACCGCTCTTCGCGGTAAGCCAAGGGGCGAGGTCGAGTGGCACGGGCGGCGACGGCGGGCCACGATTGACGCCAACGGGAAGTCGGCGTCGGGCGTCACCCGGAGGCCAGGTGCAGAGCAGGATGAGGTACCGGCACAGTGATCGACACGGACGAACCAGCCACGCGAAGAGCCGAGTTCGCCGACGGCGGATCATTCGCCGACCTCAAGCTCATGCCCAGCGGCAATCTGACGGTCATCGGATGCGTCGCCCCTCGTGCCGACCCGTCCGACGTGCTCAGGCTCAAGCTCGGCGAGGCATCGGTGATCCGCAACGTCGGAGGGCGGGTCACACCCGCGGCACTCCGGACGCTGGGGATGCTCTCGAAGGTCGTACAGGCCCGCACCGGCGGCCCCGGCCCGGCCGCCAACCACTGTCGTCGTCCCGCCCTCGCGAGTGGACGCATGACACCGCGCGGCGGCTGCGGCCGGCGCGACCACCGTGGCCTGCTGCTTGTACCGGGATCCACCGGTCGGATCGACGGGGAGGCGCTTGCCGGCATGTGCGACGCTCACGGGCGCTCGACCGCCGAGGCGGCGTGGTCGGCGCCTCGCGTCGCTCGGCTTCGGCGGAGCGGCCCAGGCACTGCTCGCGCAGCCTCGGCCGTGCGGGAGCCGCTAGGAGGCCGCCGGTACCGCCCGCTGGTTCGGCCCTTCGTAGGTTGCGAGCGGTCTGATCAGGGAGTTGTGGGCGAGTTGCTCCGTGATGTGTGCGGTCCAGCCGGTGATGCGGCTCATCACGAAGATCGGGGTGAAGGCGGGGATGTCGAAGCCCATCAGGTGGTAGGCCAGGCCCGCCGGGTAGTCGAGGTTGGGGTGGATGCCTTTGCGGGTGAGCATGGCGTGCCGCAGGGCGGCGTGCAGTGTGGCCTGGCGGGTGACCTCCGGGTCGGCGGCGCGGGCGACCAGGCGGTCCAGGGCGTTCTGCATGATCGGTACTCGGGAGTCGCCGTGCTTGTACACCCGGTGGCCGAAGCCCATGATCTTCCGGTTGGCGGCGAGTGCCCCGTCCAGCCATTCCTCGGCCCGCTGGGGGTCGCCGATCTCCTCCAGCATGTGCATCACGGCCTCGTTGGCCCCGCCGTGCAGCGGTCCTTTGAGCGCGCCGATCGCGGCGGTGACCGCGCTGTAGAGGTCGGAGAGCGTGGAGGTCACGACCCTGGCGGTGAACGTCGAGGCGTTGAAGCTGTGTTCGGCGTACAGCACGAGGGAGATCTCGAAGCAGCGGACCACCTCCGGGTCGGGCACGCGGCCGAAGCACATGTGGAAGAAGTTCTGCGCGTACCCGAGGTCGGCGTCCGGAGCGATCGGGGCGAGGCCGCGGCGACGGCGCTGGTCGGCGGCGACCACGGTGGGCAGTTTCGCGAACAGGGTCAGTGACTTGGCGCGGTTCGCGGCGGGGCTGCCGTCGTCCTCGGTGGGGTCCTCGGCGCCGAAGAAGCTGACGGCGGTGCGCAGGACGTCCATCGGGTGGCAGGTCTCGGGCAGCCGGGCGAGGAGTTCCAGGGTGGTGCGGTCCAGGGGGCGCAGGGCGCGTTCGCGGGCCTGGAAGTCCCGGAGCTGGGCCGTGTCCGGGAGTTCGCCGTACCAGAGCAGGTAGGCGACTTCTTCGAAGGAGCGGTGGGCGGCGAGGTCCTGGACGGGATAGCCGCGGTAGGTGAGGGAGTTGGTCTCCTGGATGACGGTGGAGATCTCGGTGGTGTCGACGACGACACCGGCGAGACCGCGGTGGATCTCGGGGGCGGTGGCGGGCATGGGTGCCTCCGGTGTGTCAGGTCCCGGGCGGGAGGGTGAAGTCGAAGACGGCCGAGTCGAAGGCCGTGTAGTCGGCGTAGCCGAGGAGTTCGTACAGGCGGGAGCGGGTCTGCATGCGGGGCAACAGGGATGCCTGGGTGCCTTCGGCGGCGAGGGTGCGCAGGCCGTCCTCCGCGGCGCCCATGGCCAGGCGCAGCAGCGTGACCGGGTACAGGGCGATGTTGTAGCCGAGGTTCTCCAGCGTGCGGGTGTCCAGCAGAGGGGTCTTGCCGAACTCGGTCAGGTTGGCCAGCAGGGGGACGTCGATGGCCGTGCGGAACGCCTCGTACTCGGACTCGTCGGCCAGGGCCTCGGGGAAGATCGCGTCGGCGCCGGCGTCGACGTACGCCTTGGCCCGATCGATCGCCGCGTCGAGCCCCTCGACCGACCGGGCGTCCGTACGGGCCATGAGCACGAAGTCCGGGTCGCGGCGGGCGTCGACGGCGGCCCGGATCCGGCGGGCCATCTCCTCGCGCGCCACGACGGTCTTGCCGTCGAGATGGCCGCAGCGCTTGGGGTTGACCTGGTCCTCCAGGTGCAGGCCGGCCAGGCCGGCGTCCTCCATCAGCTGCACGGTGCGGGCGGCGTTGAGCGGTTCGCCGAAGCCGGTGTCCGCGTCGATCAGGACGGGCAGGTCGGTGACGCGGGTGGTCTGCTGGGCGCGGGCGGCGATCTCGGTGGCGGTGGTCAGGCCGATGTCCGGCAGGCCGAGGTCGGCGGCGAGGACGGCACCGGAGAGGTAGGCGGCCTCGAAGCCGTGTTCCTGGATCAGCCGGGCGGAGAGCGGGTTGAGCGCGCCGGGCATGCGCAGCAGGCGACCGGAGGCGAGCTGCCGGCGGAAGGCGCGGCGGCGTTCGGCGGGCGTGGTCCGGGTGCGGAGCAGCATCAGAACAGGCCCTTCGGCAGGGTCGCGTCGTGGTCGCTCACGGTCTGCGTGTCGACAGTCGGGAACAACCCGTCGAGGTCGGCCGCGGTGAGTTCGGCGAGGTGTGCGGCCGCGGCGAGGAAGCGGTCCTGGTCGCCCGGGGCCACGGCGCCCTCGGTGAGGGTGCGGAACTTGGCCGCGTAGGCGGGGCGGTCGAAGGGCCGGGCACCGGCCGGGTGCGCGTCGGCGACCGCGAGCTCGTCCTCGATCACCGAACCGTCGTCGAGGGTGATGACCGCGCGGCCGCCGAAGGCGCGGCGGTCCGGGTCGGGGTCGTGGTAGCGGCGGGTCCACTCCGGGTCCTCGACCGTGGTGGTCTTCCGCCACAGCGCGACGGTCTCCGGCCGGGCGGCCCGCTCGGGGGCGTAGGAGCGCTCGTGGTGCCAGGCACCGTCCTCCAGCGCGACGGCGAGGATGTAGGGCACCGAGTGGTCGAGGGTCTCGCGACTGGCGGTGGGGTCGTACTTCTGCGGATCGTTCGCACCGGAACCGATGACGTGGTGGGTGTGGTGGCTGGTGTGCAGGACGACGGAGCGGACGTGCTCCAACGGGCCGGTCCGCGCCCGCAGTCGGCGCGCCAGGTCGATGACCGCCTGGGCCTGGTACTCGGCGGAGTGTTCCTTGGTGTAGGTGTCGAGGATCGCGCGGCGCGGCTCGCCGGGTCCGGGGAGCGTGACGGTGTAGTCGGCGTCGGGGCCGTCCAGCATCCAGGCGAGGAAGCCGTCCTCGCCCTCGTAGATCGGCGACGGGGACGTCTCGCCGCGCATCGCCCGGTCGACGGCCTCGACGGCGGCCTTGCCGGCGAAGGCCGGCGCGTACGCCTTCCAGCTGGAGATCTCGCCCTTGCGGGACTGCCGGGTGGCGGTCGTGGTGTGCACCGCCTGCTGGATGGCCTGGTACACCGTCTCGGTCGGCAGCCGCAGCAGCGCGCCCAGGCCGCCGGCGGTGGCCGCGCTCAGGTGGGCCACGTGGTCGATGCGGTGCGCGTGCAGGCAGATGCCCTTGACCAGGGCGACGTGGATCTCGTAGGCGGCGACGACGGCGCGCAGCAGGTCGGCGCCGGTGCGGCCGGTGTGCTGGGCGACGGCGAGCAGGGGCGGGATGTTGTCGCCGGGGTGGGAGTAGTCGGCGGCCAGGTAGGTGTCGTGGAAGTCGAGCTCGCGGACGGCGGTGCCGTTCGCCCAGGCGGCCCACTCCGGGGAGACCCTGGCGTGGGTGCCGAAGACGGAGGCGCCCGGGGCGGTCGCGCGGTGCGCGGTGGCCTGGGCGCGGGCGACGGCGACCGGGCGGCGCAGCAGGGACGCGACGGCCACCGAGGCGTTGTCGATCACCCGGTTGACGGCCATCGCGGCGCTGTCGGTGTCCAGCTCGTCGGTGGCGGTGGCGACGGCCGCGAGCTTCCAGGCGAGCTGGTCCTCGCGCGGGAGCCGGTCGGCACTGGGGTGGACACGGACGTGGTACTCGATCACGGGACTCCTCGCGGATACCGGGCGGGCAGGGCTGACACGATCGAGCCTGCCCGGCGGCCACGCGCGGGACCACCGCTCCAATCTGTGGAATCCGTACAGTGCGGAGCTGCGAATCCGCGAAAGGTGCGAATTCTGCGGATGCTAGGTTCGCACGTATCGCTGCTCCGGCACCGACGCCCGGCGGCTCGCGAACAGGAGGTGCGCCATGAGCCGACGATCGGCCGAGCGGAAGGTCTACGCGCACGCGAAGCTGCGCCGGCTGCGGCGCGAGCACGGGATGAACCAGGTCGAGATGGCCCGTGCGCTCGGCATCTCCACCAGCTACGCCAACCAGATCGAACAGAGCCAGCGCCCCCTCACGGCACCCGTGCTGCTGCGGATCGCGGAGGTCTTCGGTGTCGACGCGGAGTTCTTCTCCGACGCCGACGAGGACCGACTCACGGCGGACCTGCGCACCGCGCTCGCCGACGAGGCGTGCGGGGTGGAGCTGCCCCTCCCCGAGGAGATCGCCGAGGCCGCCCGCGACCACCCCGAGGTGGCCCGCGCCCTGGTCGCCCTGCACCACCGCTACCGCGACACGGCCGAACAGGCAGCCGCCCTCGCCTCGCCGGGCCCGGGTGGCAGTGCGCTGTTGCCGACCGGCGAACCGCACGACGAGGTACGGGACTTCTTCTACACCCACCACAACCACTTCGATCCGCTGGACACCGAGGCCGAACGGGTAGCGGGATTCCTTGAGTTGAGGCCGGGACGGGCCGCCGACGCACTCGACGCACGGCTGGCCGAGCGGCACGGCGTGAAGGTGGTCCAGGCGGCGCCGGGCCGCTCCGGAGACGCCCGGCGCTTCGATGCGACCGCCGGACTGCTGTTCCTGTCCCCCTGGCTCAGCGACGGCCAACGCGCCTTCCAACTCGCCACCCAGCTGGCCCTACTGGAGCACGCGCCGCTGCTGGACGAACTCGCCGAGGGCGCCAAGGAATTGACCACGCCGGAGTCCGTTGCCCTGGCCCGCATCGGCCTGGCGAACTACTTCGCGGGCGCCCTGCTCATGCCGTACACCGTCTTCCAGGCCACGGCCGACGAGGTGCGTTACGACGTCGAGCTGTTGTCCGCGCGCTTCGGCGTCGGATTCGAGACCGTCTGCCACCGGCTGAGCACCCTGCAACGCACCGGCCGCCGGGGCGTGCCGTTCTCCTTCCTCCGCGTCGACCGGGCCGGCAACATCTCCAAGCGCCAGTCCGCGACCGACTTCCACTTCTCCCGCCTCGGCGGCACCTGCCCGCTGTGGACGGTGTACGCAGCGTTCTCGGCACCGGGACGGATACTGACCCAGGTCGCCGAAATGCCGGACGGCAAAAGGTACTTCTGGATCGCCCGGACCGTCACCCGCGGCGGCCTCGGCCACCACGCCCCGCGCGCCGAGTACGCGGTCGCCCTCGGCTGCGAACTGCGCCACGCGCACCGGCTCGTCTACGCCGAGGGCATCGCCCTCGCCGATCCACGGGCCGCCACCCCGATCGGCCTGGGCTGCCGGATCTGCGAACGCCGGGACTGCGCCCAGCGGGCCCGCCCGCCGGCCGGCGGGCGCCTCGCCATCGACCCCGACCGGCGCACCTACGTGCCCTATCCGGTCGAAACCCGCACACCCTGACAGCGGCCGACAGGGCTCACAGGTGCAGGGGGAGATCCGGCGCCTCCACCGGCAGGCTGCCGCAGGCGTCAGGACCACTACCGCGGTCACCCGGCGGTCTCGTCGCTCTCGACCGGGTAGGGCACGAAGGTGCTGGCGTTCTGGTCGATGAGCAGCGGACGCCCCAGTGGCGGCACAGCTCGTTGGGAGCAGTCGAGGCGTTCGCAGGCGCGGCAGCCCATGCCGATGGGGGTGGCCGCGGAGGTGTTGTCGAGGTCGAGGCCCTCGGAGTAGACGAGCCGATGGGCGTGGCGGAGCTCGCAGCCGAGGCCGATGGCGTAGGTCTTGCCGGGCTCGCCCCAGCCGCCGCGGTGCCGGGTGACGGCCCGCGCGGTCCACAAGTAGCGCTGCCCGTCGGGCATTTCGGCGATCTGGACGTGGATGCGGCCGGGGGTGGCAAACGCCTCGTACACGTTCCACAGCGGACAGGTGCCACCGGCCCGGGAGAAGTGGAAGCCGGTCGCCGACTGGCGTTTGGACAGGTTGCCGGCCCGGTCGACACGGACGAAGGAGAACGGTACGCCGCGCAGTCGGGGGCGTTGGAGGGTGCTCAGTCGATGGCAGACGGTCTCGTAGCCGAGACCGAAGCGGTCGGTGAGACGCTCGATGTCGTAGCGCACTTCCTCGGCCGCAGCATGAAACGCGGAATAGGGCAGGACGAGGGCGGCGGCGTAGTAGTTGGCGATCCCGATACGAGCCAGTGCCCGGGTGGCCGATCCGGGTGGGAAGTCCTCGGTGGCCAGTCGGTCGAGATCCTCGCCGTGCTCCAGCAGTGCGAGCTGGGTCGCCATGCGGAACGCGCGCTGACCGGGCCGCAGTCGAGAGGACAGGTGAAGCGTGCGGCTCCTCTCGTCGTAGCGGTGCAGCCGCGCGCCGGGCTCGGCGGCCAGCTGCACACCGTGTGCCTCGGTGAGTCTTGCGGTGAGGGCACCGATCACCTCCCCCGGCCGGATGCCGATCTCACCGGCCAGGCGCTCGGCCGCGACGTCGATGTCGTGGAGGTAGTTCTGACGTCGGTAGAAGAAGTCGCGGATTTCCTCGTGGGGTGAGGAGGCGGTCCCCCGATCACGGTCCCGGCCGTCCGCCGCCCCGGCCAGGCGCTCGGACAACTGCTGGTTGCGGCGGCCGAGGTCGAGCAGGACCTTGGCGACGCCAGGCAGCCGGGTGGCCAGGTCACGGAGGTCCGCGGCGGAGATCCGGGCCTCGGTGATCTCCCCGGCGAGCGCTTCACGGAGGTCGGCCATCAAGCGTGTCGTGTCCCGCTCCGAGAAGAACCCCGGGTCGACGCCGAACGCCTCGGTCAGCCTGAGGAGAACGGGCACGGTGAGCGGCCGGGAATCGTGCTCCATCTGGTTCAGGTAGCTCGGGGAGATACCCAGCACACGCGCGAGATCCGCCTGGCTCATGCGGCGCTCCTCGCGCAGTCGCCGTAGTCGCGCGCCCGCGTACGTCTTGCTCACCGCGTGTCCTTTGCTGTCCGGGTCCTGGTCAGCGTACGGGACCGGCTCGACCCTGTGGCCTTTGCAAGGTTGGCAAAACGGCGAGCGAAGATTCGCAGAAGTTGGCAACCGTCCCTACTTGTTGGCACTCAGTGCCACTGCCAGAGTCTTCCTGCGGCCCGTTGGACCTGGACGGCCACCGCCTGTAACTGGGGCCCGATTCACGGCCCTGACGTCGGAGATCCCGGCCACGGCGGTGTCCAACACCGGCAACATTGCTCAGCTCCGCCATCCGGAAGGACAGCGGGCCGCACCCCAGCCCCAGGAATTACGACACGGCGTGCCACAACTGTGCCGCCCCGGCAGCAGTGTTGGCATCCCCCACGGACCGAGGAGACGGTGACAGTCATGGCAGAAGCGAGGACGCAGGCCATCGAGGAACTGGCCCGGCGCTGGGCCACCGACCCCCGGTGGCAGGGCATCGAGCGCACCTACGGCGCCGAGGACGTCGTCCGACTGGCCGGCAGCGTCCGCGAGGAGCACACGCTGGCCCGGCGCGGCGCCGAGCGGCTGTGGCGCCAACTCCACGAGCAGGACTACGTTCACGCCCTCGGCGCGCTCACCGGTGGTCAGGCGGTCCAGCAGGTCAAGGCCGGACTCCAGGCCATCTACCTCTCCGGCTGGCAGGTCGCCGCCGACGCCAACCAGGCCGGCCACACCTACCCCGACCAGAGTCTGTACCCGGCCAACTCCGTTCCGCAGGTGGTCCGTCGGATCAACAACGCGCTGCTGCGCGCCGACCAGATCGCCGCCGCCGAGAACGCCGGTGACACCACCGACTGGCTCGCCCCGATCGTCGCCGATGCGGAGGCCGGATTCGGCGGTCCGCTCAACGCCTTCGAG
Source organism: Streptomyces sp. VTCC 41912 (assembly GCF_045799175.1). NCBI lineage: Bacteria > Bacillati > Actinomycetota > Actinomycetes > Kitasatosporales > Streptomycetaceae > Streptomyces > Streptomyces sp. VTCC 41912. The sequence continues at coordinate 139,556 of NZ_JBJMAB010000010.1, read as the reverse complement.
CTGACCAAGGCGATGATCGCGGCGGGCGCCGCCGGCATCCACTACGAGGACCAGCTCGCCTCGGAAAAGAAGTGCGGCCACCTCGGCGGGAAGGTGCTGGTGCCGACCTCCCAGCACATCCGCACCCTCAACGCGGCCCGGCTCGCGGCCGACATCGCCGACACCCCCACCCTCATCGTCGCGCGCACCGACGCCCTCGCGGCGAACCTGCTGACCAGCGACGTCGACGAGCGCGACGCTCGGTTCGTGACCGGCGAGCGCACGGCCGAGGGCTTCTACCGCGTGCAGAACGGCATGGCACCGGTCATCGCCCGCGGCCTGGCCTACGCCCCGTACGCCGACCTGATCTGGGTGGAGACCGGCACCCCGGACCTGGCACAGGCGCGGGAGTTCGCCGAGGCCATCCACGCCGAGCACCCCGACCAGATGCTCGCCTACAACTGCTCACCGTCCTTCAACTGGAAGGCCGCCCTGGACGACGACCAGATCGCCAAGTTCCAGCGCGAGTTGGGTGCGATGGGCTACAAGTTCCAGTTCATCACCCTGGCCGGCTTCCACTCCCTCAACCACGGCATGTTCGACCTCGCCCGCGGCTACGCCGAGCACGGGATGACCGCCTACGTCGACCTCCAGGAGAAGGAGTTCGCGGCTCAGGCGCAGGGCTTCACCGCGGTGAAGCACCAGCGTGAGGTCGGCACCGGCTACTTCGACCTGGTGTCCACCGCCGTCAACCCGACCTCCTCCACCACCGCCCTGGCCGGCTCCACGGAGGAAGAGCAGTTCCACTAGGCCGCCGGGCCGGACGCCCTCCCGCGTCCGGCCGGCCCTCGGCCGCGCGGAGGGCGGGCGACCGTCTCCGCCCCCTGCGCTCCTTTCCCCCAGGAGATCCCGATGTCCATCACCGCACTCACCCAGCAGGTTCGTGTCCTCGCTGCACTCGGCGAGCGGCACGACGAGATCCTCACCCCCGCCGCCCTGGCCTTCGTCGGCCGGCTGGCCGAGGTGTTCGAGCCGCGTCGGCGGGATCTGATGAAGGAACGCCGTCGGCAGGCGCTGCGGCTGGCATCGGGCTCTCCGCTCGACTTCCCCCTGGTCACCGCCGCCGTCCGCAACGATCCCTCCTGGCGGGTCGCGCCGCCCGCGCCCGGCCTGACCGACCGCCGTGTGGAGATCACCGGCCCACCGGACCTCCGGATGACCGTCAACGCCCTCAACTCCGGCGCGAAGGTGTGGATGGCGGACTTCGAGGACGCGACCGCACCCTCGTGGGACAACGTCATCGGCGGGCAGCTCAACCTGCTCGATGCCATCGAGCGCCGGATCGACTTCACCACCCCCGAGGGCAAGGAGTACCGGCTCGGCGAACGGCTCGCCACCCTCATGGTGCGCCCACGCGGCTGGCACCTGGACGAGGAGCACCTGGAATGCGCGGGCCGCCCGGTTCCCGCCGCGCTCGTCGACTTCGGCCTGTACTTCTTCCACTGCGCCCAGCGACAGCTCGACGCCGGTCACGGCCCGTACTTCTACCTTCCGAAACTGGAGAACCGCTACGAGGCCCGCCTCTGGAACGACGTCTTCGTCCTCGCCCAGGAGCTGCTCGGCATTCCCCGCGGCACCATCCGCGCCACCGTCCTCATCGAGACGATCACCGCCGCGTTCGAGATGGAGGAGATCCTCTACGAGCTGCGCGAGCACAGCGCCGGACTCAACGCCGGCCGCTGGGACTACCTTTTCAGCATGATCAAGACGTTCGGGCACCGCACGGACTTCCTCCTGCCCGACCGCGCCAAGGTCACGATGACCGCCCCGTTCCTGCGGGCCTACACCGAACTGCTCGTGCGCACCTGCCACCGGCGCGGGGCGCACGCCATCGGCGGCATGGCCGCGCAGGTGCCGAGCAAGGACCCGGCCGTGAACGAGGCCGCGCTCGCCAAGGTCCGCCTGGACAAGGAGCGGGAGACCGAGGACGGCTTCGACGGGTCCTGGGTGGCCCATCCCGCCCTCGTCCCCGTGTGCCGCGCGGTCTTCGACGGCGTCCTGGGCGACCGCCCCCACCAACTCGACCGCACCCGCGACGACGTCGACGTGACCTCGGCCGACCTGCTGTCGGTGCGGCGGATCAGCGGACCGCCGACCGCGGACGGGGTGCGCACCAACATCTCCGTCTCCTTGCGGTACTACGCGGCCTGGCTGCGCGGGCAGGGCGCGGTCGCGCTCGACGGGCTGATGGAGGACGCGGCCACCGCGGAGATCGCCCGCGTGCAGATCTGGCAGTGGCTCCGACACCGGGTCATCGACCGTCGGACCGTGGAAAGGGTCCTCGACGAGGAGACCGCCGCGCTCGGGGCCGAGTACCCGTGGGCGCCCGTCGACGACATTCGCGCGCTCTTCGAGCGGAACACGCTGACCGGCGAGCTACCGATGTTCTTCACCCCGGATGCCTACACCCGCCACCTCGTGCGGCGGACGGAGGTCCGGGCGTGAGCGCGGCCGTCGAACGCGTCGGCGTCGTCGGCGGCGGGCAGATGGGTGCCGGGATCGCCGAGGTGTGTGCGCGCGCCGGGCTGGACACCGTGGTCTGCGAGGCGAACGCGACCGCTGCGCGCACCGCCCGGGACCGGATCAGTGCCTCACTCGACCGGGCAGTGCGGCGCGGAAAGCTGCAACAGGCGGCGGCACGGGACGCGCTCGCCCGGATGGTGTTCACCAGCAGTCTGGACGATCTGGCCGACCGGCAGCTCGTCATCGAGGCGGTGGTCGAGAACCCGGACGCCAAAACCGAGGTGTTCGCCGCCCTCGACAAGATCGTCGAGGATCCGGCAGCCGTCCTGGCCACCAACACCTCCTCCCTCCCGATCATGCGGCTCGGCATGTCGACCCTCCGCGCGGACCGGGTTGTCGGCCTGCACTTCTTCAATCCGGTCCCCGTGATGCCGCTGGTCGAGGTGGTGTCCTCGCTGCACACCTCGGCCGAGACCACCGCCGCGGTCGAGGACTTCGCCACCCGCACGCTCGGCAGGACGGTCATCCGTTCCCAGGACCGCGCCGGCTTCGTCGTCAACGCCCTGCTGATCCCCTACCTCCTCTCCGCCATCCGCATGGCGGAATCCGGCTTCGCCACCGCCGCCGACATCGACACCGGCATGGAACTGGGCTGCGCCCACCCGATGGGACCGCTCGAACTCGCCGACCTGATCGGCCTGGACACCGTCGCCTCGATCGCGGAGTCCCTGTACGCCGAGTTCCGCGAACCCCTCTACGCCCCGCCGCCGCTGCTCCGGCGCATGGTGGAGGCAGGGCTTCTCGGCCGTAAGACAGGCCGGGGGTTCCACCCTTACGAGCAGGACTGATGACCTGATGGGACACGGGCTGAGGGGCCCGCACCGCCACCGGGGATGAGGGTCTTCGGTGAGCGGATCAGGGGAGGGGCGGGAAGCGCGCGTACCGGCGCTTCCCGCCCCTTCGGTGTTCCGCCCCCAGGTGTCCTGATTCACTTTGCGATTCCTGGACGGCCCTCGTCACGGCGTGGCGACAGCCCGTAGGGTGGCGGGAGCAGCTGGTTCACCCCGTCCGCCAGGCGGGGTGTCGCAAGAGGGAACCCGGTGGGAATCCGGGACTGCCCCGCAGCGGTGAGTGGGAACGACCGCCGTCATACGCACTGGGTCCGAGGTACCGGACCCGGGAAGCGACGGCCAGTAGGTGTCCTCCGAGAAGGAGGGCGTGCCCACGAGTCCGAAGACCTGCCAACTGCCCGCGCGCGGACCACTCCGTGCGCGGACACCCCGGTGACCTCGAGGGCGGGTCGGCGTACACACCAGACGGAACGACCGTGCCTTCGCCGCGCGGGGTCGCTGCCGTCCGGTTCGTCATTCCCTTCGCGCTCTCGTCCCGTCACCGGGACCCCAGGGATTCATCTCGCGAAGGAGATCTCCGTGACCAGCAAGTCCGCAGCCGCGGCAGCACGGGCCACCGTGTACGGCTACCCCCGCCAGGGTCAGCACCGGGAACTCAAGAAGGCCATCGAGGGCTACTGGAAGGGCCGCGTCACCGCCGACGCCCTCCGAGGCACCGCCGCCGAACTCCGCCGGAGCAACTGGCAGCAGCTCGCCGACGCCGGCATCCACGAGGTGCCGACCGGCGACTTCTCGTACTACGACCACGTCCTGGACACCACCGTCATGGTCGGCGCGATCCCCGAGCGGCACCGCGACGCCGTTGCGGCACACGCCCTGAACGGCTACTTCGCCATGGCCCGCGGCACCCAGGAGGTCGCGCCGCTGGAGATGACCAAGTGGTTCGACACGAACTACCACTACCTGGTCCCCGAACTGGGTCCCGACACCCACTTCACCGCGAACTCCGCGAAGCAGGTTGCCGAGCTCAAGGAAGCCCTCGCCCTCGGCCTGGCCGCCCGCCCGGTCCTGGTCGGCCCGGTCACCTACCTCCTGCTCGCCAAGCCCGCCCCGGGCGTAGCGGCGGACTTCGAGCCGCTGACCCTGCTGGACCGGCTCCTGCCCGTGTACGCCGAGGTCCTGGCCGACCTGCGCGCGGCCGGCGCCGAGTGGGTGCAGCTCGACGAGCCCGCACTGGTCCAGGACCGCACCCCGGCCGAGCTCGACGCCGCCGAGCGTGCCTATCGTGACCTCGGTGCCCTCACCGACCGGCCCAAGCTGCTCGTCGCCTCCTACTTCGACCGCCTCGGCGACGCCCTTCCGGTGCTCGCCAAGGCACCGGTCGAGGGGCTCGCCCTCGACTTCACCGAGGCGGCGGCCGCCAACCTGGAGGCCCTGGCCGCCGTTGGCGGGCTGCCCGGCAAGCGCCTGGTCGCCGGGGTCGTCAACGGCCGCAACATCTGGATCAACGACCTGCCCCAGTCCCTGTCCACCCTGGGCACCCTCCTCGGGCTCGCCGACCGGGTCGACGTGGCCGCCTCGTGCTCCCTGCTCCACGTCCCCCTCGACGCGTCCGTCGAGCGGGACATCGAGCCGCAGATCCTGCGCTGGCTGGCCTTCGCCAAGCAGAAGTCCGCCGAGATCGTCGCCCTCGCCAAGGGCCTCGCCCAGGGCACCGACGCCATCACCGGCGAACTCGCGGCCAACCGCGCCGCCCTCGCCTCCCGCGCGGGCTCGCCGATCACCCACGACCCGGCCGTACGGGCCCGGATCGCCGCCGTCACCGACGCCGACGCCCGCCGCTCCCAGCCGTACACCGAACGGGCCGCCGCCCAACGCGCCCACCTCGGGCTGCCGCTGCTGCCCACGACGACCATCGGTTCCTTCCCGCAGACCGACGAACTGCGCGCCGCCCGCGCCGACCTGCGTGCCGGCCGCATCGACACCGCCGGCTACGAGGAGCGCATCAAGGCCGAGATCCAGGAGGTCATCTCCTTCCAGGAGACGACCGGGATCGACGTGCTGGTGCACGGCGAGCCCGAACGCAACGACATGGTCCAGTACTTCGCCGAGCAGCTCACCGGCTACCTCGCCACCCAGCGCGGCTGGGTCCAGTCCTACGGCACCCGCTACGTCCGCCCGCCGATCCTGGCCGGCGACATCTCCCGCCCCGAGCCGATGACCGTCCGCTGGACCACGTACGCCCAGTCGCTGACCCGACGTCCCGTCAAGGGCATGCTCACCGGGCCCGTCACCATGCTCGCCTGGTCCTTCGTCCGCGACGACCAACCCCTCGGCGACACCGCCCGGCAGGTCGCACTCGCCCTGCGCGACGAGGTCGACGATCTCGAAGCGGCCGGGAGCTCGGTCATCCAGGTCGACGAGCCCGCGCTGCGCGAGACCCTGCCGCTGCGGGCCACCGACCGGGAGGCGTACCTCGCCTGGGCCACCGAGGCGTTCCGCCTGTCGACGGCGGGCGTGCGGCCGGACACCCAGATCCACACCCACATGTGCTACGCCGAGTTCGGCGACATCGTCCAGGCCATCGACGACCTCGACGCCGACGTCATCAGCCTGGAAGCCGCCCGCTCGCACATGCAGGTGGCCCGCGAACTCGCCGCCCACGGCTATCCGCGCGAGGCGGGGCCGGGGGTCTACGACATCCACTCCCCGCGCGTGCCGAGCGCCGAGGAGGCCGCCGAACTGCTGCGCACCGGACTGAAGGCGATCCCCGCCGAGCGACTGTGGGTCAACCCCGACTGCGGCCTGAAGACCCGCGGCTGGGCCGAGACCCGCGCCTCGCTGGAGAACCTGGTCGCCGCGGCGCGCACCGTGCGGGGTGAGCTGCCCGCCTCCTGATCCCGACCCCGGTGGGCCGGGACGCTGGTGGCGTCCCGGCCCACCGAACAGCACCGCCATGACCGAGGCACACGAGGGGGTCCCATCCTGCTTCCACCGGCATGCGCCGCCACCACGTGGGCCCGATGCCGTGACGATCAGTCCCGCCGGTCCCGTCAGTCCAGCTCGAAGTGACTGGGACGGCCGTCGCACTCGATCAGGCGGCCCAACTCGGCGGCCTTCGCCCGGGTCATGAGGGTCCAGGTGCCGTCGGTGCGGCGAAGGGCTGTCGAGTGCCAGGGGGTGGTCCAGGCATCGGGCGCGTCCAGCAGGCGGATGCCGAACTTGCGGGCGCCGACGGGCTGGGGGTGGATGGACAGGCGTACGGAGCGGGGGTGGTGGTCGGCGATCAGGTCGCCCCAGGCGCGGCTGCGCTGGATGACGCCGTACGCGCGCTGCCGGCACTCGCGCTGGAGGGCGGAGCGGGTGCCCGCGTGGTCGGCGGTGTCCTCGACGAGGAAGCGGGTGATGCCACGGTAGAGGGCGAGGGTGTTGTCGTCGGTGCGGACCTCGGCGCGCAGGGCGTCCAGTGTGGGGGCGTAGCTCTTGTGGAGGTGGGCGCGCTTGGTGTCGTGCGGGAGGTCGCCGAACACGTCGCGCAGGTCGAACACGGAGAGTCCGGTCAGGCCCGCGTGGCCTATGAGGGCGCGGAGTTCGTCGGCGTAGGCGTCGATGTGCTCGTCGGGGACGCGGACGAGGTCGCCGAAGGCGTGTCCGTCGGAGCAGACGACCATGCGGGCGCCGGGCGGGTGGATCCGCTCGATCTCGGTGCAGAGGGTGTTGAGGAAGCCGAGGGAGAGTCGTTCTCCCTGGTCGGGGAGGTGGCCGAGGACTTTGGCGGGGTTGGGGGACTTGCAGGGGAAGCCGGGCAGGGTGAACGTGACGGGGGCGTCGTCGCGTACGAAGTCGGCGATCTGGCGCAGTTGGTGCGGAAACCTCTCGGCGGGGGCGGGGCCCTGGTCGGTTGTCCGGTGGTGCGGTAGGAGCAGGTTCAGGATCGCGATGCTGCGTCTCGTGGAATGGGCGTCCGGCGCGGTTGTCGGCGGCATGTCGTTCCTCCGTGAGGCGTGCGGGCATGACGGCATGGCGCCGTGGCGAGGGGCGGCCAGGCGCGGTCAGGCGGATGGGGTGGCGGATCAGCCGGGTCCGGGGCGAGCGGTGTGGCCGGCCCCGGTCAGCCGAAAGCCGGCGTCACCGGCGTGTCGGAGGCGGTTCAACGGCGTCGGTCGTAGCCCACGGGCAGGTGGTTGGTGCCACGGCCGAGGACGGCGGGGATCCACTCGATGTCCTCGTCCCTGATGGCGAGGTGGAGGCCGGGGAGTCGGGTGAGCAGGGCGTCCAGGGCGACCTGGAGTTCGGTGCGGGCGAGGGCGGCGCCGGGACAGAAGTGGATGCCGTGGCCGAAGGCGAGGTGCGGGTTGGGGGTGCGGTCGAGGTCGAGGGTGTCGGGGTCGGGGAAGCGGCGCGGGTCGCGGTTGGCGGCGCACAGCGAGACGATCACGGAGTCGCCGGCCGGGATGTCGGTGCCGTGCAGGTTGTCGTCCTGGTCGAGGAAGCGCCAGGTGGTCAGTTCGAAGGCGCTGTCGTAGCGGAGGAGTTCCTCGACGGCGCGGGGCAGCAGGTCGGGTTCGTCGCGCAGGCGGGCGAGTTGGTCGGGGTGGCGGAAGAGGGCGATCAGTGCGGTGGTGATCTGGTTGGTGACCGGTTCCTGCCCGGCGACGAGGAGCTGGAAGATCATGGAGTCCAGTTCCTCCTGCGACAGTTCGCGACGGTCCCGGGCGACGACGAGGCGGCTGAGGAGGTCGTCGTCCCAGTGTTCGCGCTTGTGGGCGACGACCTCGGCGATGTAGTTCTGCAGGCCGTGCAGCCGGGCCTCGTAGAGCGGCCGTCCGGGGTCGGTGGGGCCGACGGGCTGGACGACCTTGCCCCAGTCGCGGTCGAAGCGGGCGGCCAGATGGTGCGGGAGGCCGATGACTTCGGCGAGGACCTGGAACGGGAAGTGTGCGGCGAAGCCTGCGACGAGGTCGGCGGGGCCGGATTCGGGGAGTGCGTCGACGAGGGCGTCGGCCAGTTCCTGGAAGCGGGGGCGCAGGCTCTCGATGCGGCGGGGTGTGAAGGCGTCGGTGACGAAGCGCCGCATGCGGGTGTGCCGGGGCGGGTCCTGGTGGAGGAGGTGGACCTGGAGCTGGGAGTGCTGGGGTTCGGGCATGATCGAGGCGCGGGCGCGCCAGCGGTCGTTGCCGCGGTCGTGGTTCTTGCCGAGGCGGTCGTCGTTGAGGGCGGCGTGGGCCGCGTCGTAGCCGGTGACGAGCCAGGCTTGTACACCGCTGGGGAAGAGCACGCGGTGGACGGGGCCGGCCTCGCGCATCCGCTCGTAGAGCGGGTAGGGGTTGCTCTTGTAGGGGCAGCCCGTCAGCGGGACCGGGTCGGGCAGCGGTTCGGGTCGGGGCTTCGGCTCAGCGGCCGGCAGGGGTGGCTCTTGGATGGTCATACGGGGGCTCCTCAGAGGGCGAGTTCGGGTCGGTGGTGGTCCAGCCACAGGGCCAGGTCGACGACCCGTTCGAGGCGGAGGCGGTGGCCCCACACCAGTTGGTCGGGCGGGGTGTCGAGGGCGGGCTTGAGGCGGGACTGGTCGGCCAGGGCACGGACCTGCTCGCTGGACAGGGCGTCGCGGGCCAGCTCCTGGAGGCCGCGGTTGTAGTCGGGGTGGTGGGTGGCCGGGTAGTGGTTCTTGGGCCGGTGCAGTACGGAGTCGGGCGCGAGTCCGGTGCCGGCGGCGCGCAGCAGGCTCTTCTCCCGGCCGTCGAAGCTCTGGTGCGCCCAGGGCGTGGCGAAGGCGTACTCGACGAGGCGGTGGTCGCAGTAGGGGACGCGGACCTCCAGGCCCTGGGCCATGCTCAACCGGTCCTTGCGGTGCAGGAGTTGGCGCAGCCAGCGGGTCAGGGACAGGTGCTGCATCTGGCGTTGGCGGTGCTCGACGGGGGTTTCGCCGTCCCGATGCGGTACGGCGGCCAGCGCGCTGCGATACGTGTCCTTGCGGAACTCCCCTATTCGCAGGTCGAGTTCGGCGTTGAGCGGCATCGCGGCGTCGTCGCCGTTGACGAGCAGCCACGGGAAGGTGTCCGCGGCCAGCGCCTTCGGATGGTGGAACCAGGGATAGCCGCCGAACACCTCGTCCGCCGCCTCACCGGAGAGGGCCACGGTGGAGTGCTTGCGGATCTCGCCGAACAGCAGGTACAGCGAGGTGTCCATGTCGCCCACGCCGATCGGCGAGTCCCTGGCCACCACGACCGCCTTCCGGTGCTCGGGGTCGAGCAGGGCGTGCGGGTCGAGGACGACGGTGCTGTGGTCGGTGCCGATGAACGCCCCGGCCTCGGTGGCGTACGGGGTGTCGTGGCCGGTGCGCAGCACGTCGCCGGTGAACTGCTCGGCCTGGTCGCTGTAGTCGACGGCGTGGGAGCGGATGCGGGCTTCCGGACCTTCCCGCAGCCGGAGTTCGTCGGCGAGCAGCGCGGTCAGGACGGTGGAGTCGATCCCGCCGGACAGCAGGCTGCACACCGGGACGTCGGCCTCCAGCTGGCTGCGGGCGGCCGAGCCGAGCAGTTCACGGACCCGCTCGACGGTGGTGTCCCGGTCGTCGTCGTGGACGTCGGCCTCCAGCTGCCAGTAGCGGCGTTCGCGGATGCCGTCCCGGTCCAGGACGAGCAGACCGCCGGGCTCCACCTCCCGTACGCCCGACCACACCGTGGGCCCGGTGTTGAACAGCAGGCTGTACGCCTCCCGCAACCCGTCGGCGTCCACCCGGGGCCGGATCTCCGGATGGGCGAACAGTGCCTTGGGCTCCGAGGCGAAGGCCAGGCCGCCGTCGACGGCCGCCCAGAACAGGGGTTTGACGCCGAGGCGGTCGCGTACCAGCAGCAGCCGCTGCGCCCGCTCGTCCCACACGGCGAAGGCGAACATGCCGTCCAGGTGGTCGGCGGTGGCCTCGCCCCACTCGGCGTAGGCGCGCAGTACCACCTCGGTGTCGCTGCGGGTGCGGAAGTGGTGGCCCCGGCGCCGGAGTTCGGCCCGCAGTGCGTGGTGGTTGTAGACCTCGCCGCTGTAGCTGAGGACGAGGGCCGGCCGCTCGGGACGGTCGGTCATCGGCTGTACGCCGCCGGCCAGGTCGATGACGGCCAGGCGGCGGTGGCCGAGCGCGGCGCGCTCGCCGAGCCAGACGCCGCGCGCGTCCGGTCCGCGCGGGGTGAGGGTGTCGGTCATGGCCTCGATGACCGGGGCCTGGGTGCGGGCGTCGCGGTGGAAGGACGCCCAGCCGGTGATTCCGCACATGCGGGTGACTCCCTGTCAGTGGTGGGCGGCGGGCGCCGCGTCGGTCGAAGTCTCGGGGCCGGGTGCGGGTCTTCTGCCGGGCCGGGCGATCAGGGGCACGGCCGAACAGGCGGCGGTGGCGGCCAGCGCGAGCCCGGCCCGTACGCCCTGGTCGGGTCCGGCCAGTCCCCAGACGGCGGTGGCCAGGGCCGGCCCGAGGGTGAAGCCGAGCGTGCGGGCGAGCTGCATCGTGGACCCGACGGTCGCGGTCCGGTCCCGTGGTGCGGTGCCCATGACCAGGGCCTGGGTGGGGCCGCCGTTGAGGCCCATGCCGACGCCGGCCAGCGCCAACCGCCAGGCCACCTCCAGGGGTGACCAGCCGTCGCCCAGCGGGATCAGCGAAAGCAGGCCGGTGGCGGTGACCGCGGCGCCGGCGACCGCGACCGGCCGGGCGCCGTACCGGTCGGCGAGGCGCCCGCCGATCTGCCCGGCCAGGCCCATCCCCAGGGGGAAGGCGAGAACGATCAGCCCGGTGGTGGTGGCGCTGACACCGTCGTCACGTTGCAGATGCAGAGCGACGACGTAGTGCATGGCGGCGAATCCGGCCGCGAGGGACAGCACCGCGCCGTGGGCCCGGAACAGCCCCGTGGCCCGCAGCACACCGGCCACCGGCCGGCCACCCGGACCGCGCGACCACCACCAGAGCGTCGGGACCGCCGCGAGCGCGAGGACCAGCCACGCCGGGCGGTCCGACGCCAGGGTCAAGGCCAGCAGCAGGACCGCCACGCCCGAGGCCACCAGCAGCGCGTCCGCCACCGAGCGCCGGTCGGGCCGGCGCAACCCGCCGTCCCGCGGCATGACCTTCCAGGCCACGGCCAGGGCGAGCGCACAGAACGGGATCTTCACCAGGAAGACCGCGGGCCAGCCCAAGTGGTCCAACAGCAGCCCGCCCACGGCCGGTCCGGTCACGGCGCCCAGCGGTCCCAGGGTGGCGGGCACGCTCATCGCCCGGCCGCGCTTCTCCGGTCGTACGGAACGGACCGCGAGGACCGGCATCAGCACGAAGAGCACCGCCGCGAAGGCACCCTGCGCGAGCCGGGCGGCGATCAGCCAGGCCGCCCAGGGCGCGGCGGCGGCCAGGGCGCTGCACAGGCCGAATCCGCAGGTCGCGGTCAGCACGGCGGAACGCGGCCCCACCCCGTCGAGCCACCGACCGACCGGCAACAGCAAGGCCACTACCGGTAGTTGGTAACCCAGCACCGCCCACTGGGCGGTCGCGGTGGACACGTGCAGACCGTCGGCGATGTCCGCCAGGGCCACGTTGACGATGTTCATGTCGAGCATCGCCATGAACGCCAGCACGCCCGAGACGGCGACCAGCGGCCAGCGGTCCTCGCCGGCGGGTACCCGATCGGGCGGTCCCGCACCGGGATCGTGGTGTGCCACCGTTCCCCCTCATCCTCAAGAACGGACTGCCCGACGGCAGTCCCGTCTGAGGAGTCGTGAGGAATCGAAGGTGAGTTCCCGGCTCCTCCCAGGAATGTGACCGGCAGGCTGGTTTTCCGGGCTGACCAGCACGGCGGGTCGGGTTCCGTTAGCGGCGCCGGGAACGGCGAGCGGAACGGGCGCACTCCCCCGCCGATCCGCGGAACTCCATGCTCCAACCGGCCGACTCCGAGGACTTGTCCGGCCGATCATCTGACTGCTCCGCAGTTCTGCCGTTGATGTGGACATGGGGCGGGGTGATCTGACGGACGCCGAGTGGGAACGGCTGCGGCCGTTCCTGCCGTTCGGCAAGAGGCGTTGTGGCAGGTGGCGGGATCACCGGCAGGTGATCGACGGGATTCTGCACCGGGTGCGGACCGGCGTTCAGTGGCGTGACCTGCCCGAACGGTTCGGCCCGTGGAAGACGGTCTATGAACGCCACCGCATGTGGTCGGCCGACGGAACCTGGGAATGCCTGCTCCAGCAGGTGCAGGCCGAGGCCGACGCGGCCGAGGAGATCGACTGGGACATCTCGGTCGACTCCACCATCGTGCGGGCACATCAGCACGCCGCCGGCGCCCGGACCGAACCACCGCCGGCGCCCGCCTCAAAGGGGGACGCGGCGGCAGAACACCAGGGCGAAACGCTGTGGCAGAGCCTCGTCGCCCGCCTGCGCAGAGGTTCACGCGGCGGACGGCACCGCGACCGCCGCAACCCTCGCCATCTGGCTCCGCACATGATCGGCCGGACAAGTCTTAGGCGAACACCGCCTTGACCAGTGTCTGCTTCACCTTCTCGAACGTCCCGGCAATGGTGGGCAGGTCCATTTCGGCGTCCCCGGAGGTCAGCGAGCCGGTCAGGGTCTTGGTGCCGTCGGGCGTGCTGTACATGATTGCGCCCCAGCCCCAGAACCCTCCGTTGTGGTGGAGGACAGTGCCGCCGCCGTCCAGCTCCTCCACGAACACCCCCAGGCCGTAACCCATCGTGGGGTCCGCGACGCGCATCTCGGCCAGAAGCTCGGTCGAGATGAGCTTGCCGCTGTTCAGCGCGGAGAAGAACGTGTGGAGGTCCCGGCTGGTCGAGATCATGTCGCCGGCGGCGGATACCCAGGAGGGGTTGAAGCGGGTGGTGTCGACCACCTTCCACTGTCCGGCGTCGTCGTAGCCGAAGTAGCCGTGGGCGTGCGGCTCGGGGATGTCCTCCCGGGTCTCCGGCAGTAGGGTGCCCGTCAGTCCGAGCGGGCCCAGGATCAGCCGGCGCGTCTCCTCGGGCAGCGAGCAGCCGGTGACCTGCTCGATCAGCAGCCTGGCCAGGACATAGTTGGTGTTGGAGTAGCTCCAGGCCGTCCCCGGCTCGAACCGCGCCGGCTTCGCCAACGCCCCCCGCACCAGCTCCTCCGGCCGGTAGGTCGCGTGCTGCAAGTCCACCCACTCCTTGCCCCATCCGGCGACCACACCGGGTTCGACCGATCCGTCCTTGGAGAACTCGCCGGTGAAGTTGAACAGCCCGCTGGTGTGCTGCAGGAGCATCCGTACCGTGATCCGCCGGTCGAGCCCGAACTCGGGCAAGTGGTCGGCCACCAGGTCCTCGAGGCCGAGCCGGCCCTCGGCCACCAGCTGCAGGACGACGGTCGCAACGAAGGTCTTGGTGACGCTGCCGACCCGAAAGTGCCCGTCGGTCGGCGGCTTCGCGGTCCGGCCCAGCTCGCTCACCCCGGCGCTGCCGACCCACTCGCCGAGTTCGTCGTTCACGCGCAGCTGCACGCCGGAGAAACCGGCGTCGACGATCTCCTGCATGGCCTTCCGCAGCTCGGGGCGGTCCTGCGCGGTGGTGTTCTGCTCACTCATGGTGATTCCTCATCTCGCGTCGGCGGGTGTGAGTTGAGCGTGGACCCTGACCCAAGGTCAAGGTCAAGGCGATAGATGAGCGCTAGGCTCGCCCCATGGCAGACGGGCTCACGATCGGTCAGGCGGCGGCTTTCGTCGACATCACCGTCAAGACGGTGCGGCACTACCACCGGCTCGGCCTGGTCGCCGAACCGGAACGGGACCATTCCGGCTACCGGCGCTACGGTTCGGCCGACCTGCTGAGACTTGTCCAGGTCCGGGCCCTGGCCGGGGCGGGCGTGCCGCTGGCCGAGATCGGCGAGCTGCTCGACGCCGAGCCCGAGCGGTTCGCCACTGCCCTGGACGACGTCCGCCGCCGGCTCACCGAACAGATCGAGGAGCTGACCGCCCGCCGCGACACCCTGCACCGGCTCACCCACGGTGACCGCGCCCTGCTGCCCGACCGTGCCTGCGCGGTCCTGGAGCGACTCGCCGAGCTCGACTTCAGCCCCGACTACGTCACCACCCAGCGGGAGGCCCTGGTGCTGTCGCGGGCGCTTACTCCCGAGGTCTTCGACCTCTTCCTGGTCAACCTCGAACACCGGCTCGACGACCCCGAGTTCGTCGAGTTGACCAAGCGCGGCTGGGAGGCGAGGTCCTGGGATCCCGACGACCCGCGGATCGAGGAGCTGGCCTCAGCGGTGGCCGCCAACCTGCTGGGCGTCCGCGCGCTGCTGACGCTGCCGGCCAAGCGACCGCACGGGCCCGACGCGGCCTCCCGGTACGGCGTGGTCAACCACCACCGGGAGGACGAGGCACCGTCCATCGCGCGGCTGAACGGGCTGGTCGAGGGGCACCTGCGCGCGGCGGGCATTGATATCCCGCATCAGTGACGGACTGCTGCGAACTTGCTCGCCCGGAAAGGGCCTAGGTGAGGGCGCCGCCCTCACCCTCCGCATCCGCGGATCGGTCCGCAAACGGAGGCCCCCACGCCCCCAGGAGTTCCCCATGGCCCAGAAGCAGTACACCGTCACCGGCATGAGCTGTGAGCACTGCGCGGCGAGCATCAGGGAAGAGGTGTCCGAGGTATCGGGCGTGCGCGAGGTCGAGGTGGACGTCGCCGGGAAGGCCGTCACGGTGCACGGCACCGGCCCCGACGACGAGCGGCTGCGCGCGGCCATCGCCGAGGCCGGTTACGGCGTCGTCGACCCGGTCGCCGCCTGATCAACCGGAACCGCGGGCCGGGCAGGACGCCATCGGCACGGCGCGATCGCCGTCCTGCCTGGCCGCGTTCATCCGCCGGAGCGTACGGTGCCCACCTCCACCGCCGCGTCCGGCTCCGTGCCGGCCGGCGCCTGGTGGTCGAAGGCGATCAGGGGGTCACCGGTCAGGGGGTGGTCGACCACGGCAGCCCGCACGCCGAACACCTCGGCCAGCAGGGCGGGCGTGAGGACATCGCGCGGTGGCCCGGAGGCGACCACGGCTCCGCCGCTCAGGACGTGCAGACGGTCGCACACCGCCGCGGCCGCGTTGAGGTCGTGCAGCGACACCAGGGTCGTCCGGCGCTGGGCTCTCAACAGGGCGAGCAGTTCGACCTGGTGGCGGATGTCGAGGTGGTTGGTCGGCTCGTCCAGGACCAGGACGTCCGGGTTCTGGGCGAACGCGCGGGCCAGCAGGACGCGTTGGCGCTCGCCCCCGGAGAGGGCCGTGAACCGGCGCCCGGTCGCCGTCGCCATCCCGACGTCGGCGAGAGCACGGCCGACGGCCTCCCGGTCGACGTCGTCATCACCCGCGAAGGCCCGTTTGTACGGCGTGCGCCCCATCGCGACCACCTCGCGCACGGTCAGCTCGAAGTCGCTGCCCCGTTCCTGTGGCAGCGCGGCGACATGCCGCGCAGACTGGACCGGGGTCAGCTCGCGCAGGTCGGTGCCCGCCAGCAGCACCCGGCCCGCGGTGGGTTTCAGATGCCGGTAGACGGCGCGCAGCAGCGTGGACTTGCCGCTGCCGTTCGGCCCGACCAGACCGGTGATCTCGCCCTCGGCCGCCACCAGATGGGCCCCCGCCACGACCGTGCGGCCGGCATAGGCGAGGTGCAGGCCCTCGATCTCGATCCTCAACTTCCGCTCCAAAGGCGCCGGTCCAGCAGGTACAGCAGCGCCGGAGCGCCGATCAACGAGGTGACCACGCCGACCGGCAGCTCCTGCGAGTCCATCGCCGTACGGCAGACGATGTCGACCACCACCAGCAGCAGCGCACCGAACAGCGCCGAGAGCGGCAACAGGCGGCGGTGGTCGCCGCCGACTACCAGACGGCAGGCGTGCGGCACCATCAGACCGACGAAGGCGATCGCACCGGACACCGCCACCAGGACGCCGGTCACCACGCTGGTCACCGCGAACAGCTCCCGGCGCAGCCGGGTGACGTTGACGCCGAGCCCCGCCGCCGTCTCGTCACCCATCAGCAGGGCGTTCAGCGCCCGGGCGCGTGCCTGAAGCCACAGCAGGCCGGCCGGCACCACGACCGCGGGCACCACCAGCAGCTGCCAACTCGCGCCGCCGAGGCTGCCCATGAGCCAGAACAGCACACTGCGCGTCTGCTGCTCGTCCCCGGCCTGCAACACCAGATAGCTGGTGAAGCCGGACAGGAACTGGCCGATCGCCACCCCGGCCAACACCAGCCGCAGCGGCGCGAATCCCCCGCCCCGCCGGGCGATGAGCCACACCAGGGCGAACGTGGCCAGGGCGCCGACGAAGGCCGCGCCGGACAGCCCCAGGCCCAGCGCCCCGCCCGCGCCCAGACCGAGGACGATGGCGGCGACCGCGCCGAGCGACGCCCCGTTGCAGATGCCCAGCATGTACGGGTCGGCCAGCGGGTTGCGCACCAGCGCCTGCACCGCCGTCCCGACGAGGCCGAGCCCGGCCCCCACGAGCGCGGCCAACAACGCCCGTGGGACACGCAGTTGCCACACGATCAGGTCGTCCGTACCGGGCCGCGGGGCCTCACCGGCCAGTCGCCGCGCCACCACGCTCCACACCTCGCCGGGTGCGATGGACGTCGAACCCCAGGCCACCGCGGCCGTCAGTGCAACGAGGAGTGCCACGCCGAGGACCAGTGCCAGCGGCCCGGCGGGCAGACTCCGGGCGCCCCGGCTCCCGTCGTTCCGGGTCGCGTCCGTGGCCTTGCGGCGGGACGCGGACAGCGTGGAGAGCACGGCTAGCCGACCTTGCCCGGGTAGAGGGTCTTGGCGATCGCCTCGACCGTGTCGGCGTTCTCGACCCCGGCGATGGTGGTCTGCTCGGAGCCGATCCGCAGGAAGTGGCCCTCCTTGACCGCCGTCAGGCCCTTGGTCGCCGGATTGGTCTCCAGCCACTGCTGCGCCTCGTCGAACGCCTTCTTGTTCGCCGCCTCGCTGCCCCGGTTGCGCACCCCGAGCTGGATCCAGTCCGGGTTCTTGGCGATCACGTCCTCCCAACCGACCTGCTTGCGGTCGCTGTTGCAGTCGGCGAAGACGTTGCGGGCTCCGGCCAGGGTGATCACCGCGTTGGCGACCTGGCGGTTGCAGATGACGGTGGGCTGCTTGGTGCCGGCCTCGTAGTCGAAGAAGAAGTACGTCGGCCGCTTGCCCTCCGGCGTGTCGCCGACCGCCTTCCGGACCGCGTCCACCTTCTCCTTCATCCCGGCGACGAGTTCCTTCGCCTTGGCACGCGTGCCGGTGACCGCGCCGAGCGAGGTGATGTCGGCCTCGACCGCCGACAGGTCCGTCACCGGGCTCTTGCTCCGCGCCGCGCAGGCGGTGGACTTCAGGTAGATGTGCTTGATCCCGGCCGCCTTGTACTCTGCCTCGGTCGGCACATCGCCCATCCCTCCCCCGCCCATCCCGCCCATGGCGGCGAACGTGTCGACGTACAGGTCGGCACCGGAGCCGAGGATCTTCTCCTTCGGGATCACGCCCTTGCCGAGCACGCTGACCTTCTGCGCCTGCGCGTCCAGCGCGCCGGGCAGGGCGCCCTTGCCCGGCGGGAAGCCCGTACCGATCACCTTGTCGCCGGCTCCGAGGCGGAGCAGCAGTTCCAGGCTGGAGGCGTTGCTGGTGACGATCTTCTTCGGGGCCTCGGAGAAGGTGGTCTTGTCACCCATGCAATCGGTGACGGACACCGGGTAGTCACCGGAGCCGGCCCTCCCGGCCGTCTCACCGCCCCCGCCCGACGCGCCCTTCCCCCCGCTCCCGCAGCCCGCCACCAGCAGGCCGCCGAGTACGACGACTGCCGTACCGCCCCACACACGAGAACGCATCGAAACCCTCCACGATCCACTCAGCGGTGGCGGACGAACCTCCGCCACCCGCACCAGTAGTCGGAGCGAACGCCTGTCGAGTTCCCGCCCAATCTCAACTTTCGCGAACAGAGCCTGGCCGGCCTACGCGGTTGTGGCGATGCCGCCGTCGACGGGGATCACGGCGCCTGTCAGGTATGCGCCTGCCCGGCTGGCGAGGAACACGGCGACACCCGCCATGTCGTCGTCGCGGCCGATCCGGCGTAGTGGGGCCGACGCCGCGATCGCCTCGCCGAACTCATCGAGGGTCGCAGCCATCATCGTCGACGGGAACGGTCCCGGCGCCACGGCGTTCACGGTGACGTGCTGCGGTCCCAGTTCCTTGGCGAGCACTCTGGTGAGTTGATGCAGTGCGGCCTTGCTGCTGGAGTACGAGTAGTTGGGCCGCTGGGGGATGTGGATGGCGGCGATGCTGCCGATGTTGATGATCCGCGCGGGATCGTCGGCGGTGCCCGCCCTGCGAAGTGCGGGCAGCAGCGCCTGGACCAGCCAGAACGGCGACTTCAGGTTGAGGTCGACGACCGTGTCCCAGGCCGCGTCTGGGAACGTCGCCAGCGGCTCGTCCCACATGGCGCCCGCGTTGTTGACGAGGATGTCGAGACGCTCCGAGTCGGCGGTGACAAGGTCGGACAGTCTCCGACACTCGTCGTGGCGGGACAGGTCGGCGGGAATGGCCCGCACCTCACCAAATGTGGACAGCTGCTCCTGCGCCTGAGCGCACGCTTCTGCGTTGCGTGAGCTGATGACCACGCGGGCGCCCGCCTGGAGAAGGCCACGCGCGATCATCATTCCGATGCCTCGGGTGCCACCGGTGACGAGTGCGCGCTTTCCACCCAGATCGAACAGTTCCGCATGCGTTGTGAATGGGTTGTCCACCACTTGCCGCCCTTCCAGTTGGTCGTGCGGGATGACGCGTCGACGCGTTGGGTGTTCGGTTCAGCTGTCTCGACGCTATGGCCTTGGAGTGCACTCCAAGCAAGCGGATCAGGGATCTCCTTCTGTTCGGCCGGCTATTCGGGGAACGGGCCGCGGACGGAGACCCCTCCGTCCAAGACGATCTGCTGGCCGGTGACGTAACGTGCCTCGTCCGAGGCCAGGTAGACGGTCGCAGCGGCCATCTCCTCAGGCGTGCCGTAGCGGCCCGCTGGAACCTCCGGGACCCAGTCGCAGGCAGGGTTGGCGTTGTTGACTCCGGTGCTGATCGCTCCGCCTGCGACGACGTTCATCCGGATGCCGTCGGCCGCGTACTCGGCCGCAACGGTGCGCGCCAGGCTGTAGAGGCCGGCCTTCGCCGCACCGTATCCAGCCTGCTTCGGCGCGGCCATGAATCCGGTGACCGAACCGATGCTGACGATGTTCCCGCCCGTTCCTTGCTCCAGGAACAGGCGGAGTACGCGCCGCACGGCACGAGCCACGTAGCGCAGGTTCAGGTCGTAGACGGTATCCCAGTCCTCGTCGCTCATCTCGTGGAGCCTGACCGCCGGCACGAACGCCACTTGCCCACCGACCACCGTGACCAGGGTGTCCAGACCGCCGAGTCGTTCCGCCGCGCCGTCGATCAGGTCGTCGAGCTGTTCACGTGAGCGGACGTCGCCGCTCACCGCATGGGCGGCGTATCCGGCCGTCCGCAACTCGTCCGCCGCCTCGGTTGCCCGTGCGGCATCCACGTCAGCCACCACCACTGCCGCCCCGGCGGCGGCGTACGCACGGACGACGGCGCGACCGATCCCCGTCCCGCCACCACCAATCACCAGAGCTCTCTTGCCGTCGAGCCTGCTCACCCCGGTCATGAACCCTCCCTCGTCGTCGAGTTGCCCAAGGCTAGGCGTGGCAACGACCTGAGCAGGAATGGGCCTCGCTCTCCGATTCCGCCTCCGCGGGACGCGGCGGCTTTCGACAGCCGCCCAGGACTTCTCCCGGACCGTGTGGTGATGGGTTCCCCATCACTTCCGTCACATCGGCCGCCTCCGGAGGCTCATCAGAGTGAGACTTGACGATGGAATGGGGAGTGACTGGTGAACGAGGACGCATGGCTGGCCGAACGCTTCGAGCGCGAGCGCCCGCGGCTGCGTGCGGTGGCGTACCGGATGCTGGGTTCGGTGGCGGAGGCCGACGACGCGGTGCAGGATGCCTGGCTTCGGCTGAGCCGGTCCGAGGCGGAACACATCGACAACCTCAGCGGATGGCTGACCACCGTCGTCACGCGGGAGTGCCTGCACCAGCTACGGTCCCGACGGCGCCGCCGGGAAGACCCGCTGGTCGAGCACCTGCCCGACCCGATCGTCCGGGCGGAGGACCCCGACCCCGAGCAGGAGGCGCTGCTGGCCGACGCGGTGAGCCTGGCGCTGCTGGTCGTACTCGAACGCCTCACCCCGGCCGAGCGGTTGGCGTTCGTGCTGCACGACATGTTCGACCTGCCCTTCGACGAGATCGCCCAGATCGTCGACCGAACCCCCGCGGCCGCCCGGAAGCTCGCCAGCCGAGCGCGGCGCCGGGTCGACGGCGCGGAGATCCCCCGGCCCGATCCGGATCTCGCCCGCCAGCGGAAGGTGGTCGCCGCGTTCTACGCAGCGGCGCGGTCCGCCGATCTCGACGCCCTCGTCCAGGTCCTCGACCCCGATGTCGTCGAGCGCACCGAGTTCGGTGCCGCCCGATCGCCACGCGTCGTCCGCGGTGCAGCGGCGGTAGCCAGGCGGGTCCGTGCGCCCCGCGGTGGCGAACTGCGCCCCGTCCTGGTCAACGGCGCGGTCGGCGCGCTGGTCACCCGGAACGGACAGGCTTACTCCGTCATGGTCTTCACCGTCACCGGCGACAAGATCGTCAGGATCGACGTCATCCGCAACGCCGACCGCGTCCGCACTCTCGCGTCAAGCGTCCTCGGGCAGCCCGGGTGAGCGGCCTGGCCCGGTGCACCGAGTGCGCCTGGTGTACCGGGCCAGGCCGATCACACCGGGCACACCGGGCACACCGGGCCAGGAACTCACCAGTACCTAACGGACGGTCGTACTTCGACCGCGCCACCGAGTCGGGCCTGCGGTACGCGGGATGCGATCGCGATCGCGGCGTCCTGATCCTCGGCCTCAACCACCAAGAACCCGCCCACCGACGTGTTGTCGAACGGACCCTCGGTGGTGACGGCCGAACCGTCCTGCACGCGGACGGTCGTCGCGTCCTTGGGCAGACCCATCGGCGGCGCACCGGTCACGTTCTCCATCGTGCCGATCGCCGCCCAGTCGGCGTAGGCCGCCTTCCTGTCCTCCTCCGACACCAACTCCGCCTGCGGAGTGCCCGGCAGCGGATACGTGCCCTGGTGGATCACCAACACGAACTGCATCATGTCCTCCTCATCGAGTGCGTCCGTCGCACACACCCATGAGCCCGCGCACCACACCGATGTGACCACTCAGGTCGACGTCGCCATGCCTGGACCGTGATCAGCCGATGCGCGCCGGACACCGGCGCGTGCAGGGGAGGAAAGAGGTGGTTCTCATCCACGTCGACGTGCACGCACGCCTCAATGTGCGGCTGGCCCACCATAGGCGGCACCGCGTGAGCCGCGGTGCGCGGGCCGCACGTCAACTGGCCCAGAAGTCCCACCAGCGGACCAGGATCAGGATGGCGGTGATCCCGATGTGCAGCACCGGCGGGGCCCAAGCGAACTCCGAGAAGAAGACCTTGACCCAGCCCGGTACAGGAAACACCCCGTGACGAAAATTGAATGATGTCACGTACCAGAACAGGATGGTTGTGGCGATCCATGCCAGGCAGCACCAGAGGCAGACCGCGTTGATCCGGTAGAGCGACTCGAATTGGAGCCAGGTGCAGAATCCGATACCGAAGAGGGTGCCTGCGTGGAGGGTGAGCCAGTACCAACGGCGGAAGCGCCCACCGGCCAACAGGCTCACGCCGACGCAGACGACGATGCCGTAGGCGACAAGTCCGAGCATCGAGTTCGGGAAGCCGAAGACGGAAGCCTGACCGCTCGCCATGATGTCGCTGCAGGAGACGACCGAGTTGATGCTGCAACCAGGGGTGTAGTTCGGGTCGTACAGCAGCTTGATCTTGTCGAGGGTGATGCCCCATGAAGCGATGAGGCCGGCCCCGCCGCCGAGAACGAGAAGCCAGGCGAATGCGCGGCCAGCTGCGACTCTCCCCTCCGCGGACCTGGGCGCCGCACGAGCAGCAGCGTCATTGGTGATTTCCATGTGCACTCTTCCGGAGTTCGGTCGGGCCGCACCTCGTCGCACCGACGAGCGCAGGCTTGAACGACGCCACTTTCGCGTGGCCACCGAACGTCTCGGTAGTACCGAGGGATCCATGGGTGCATAAACCGCATTTATGGCCCAATGGAGGGGTGGTTGGTTCGGCCCAGTGCGTAGACGATGCAGGAGCGGAGAACCACCCTCTCAGTCAGCCTCGGTCCAGTCCCGGGTAGTAGCCGCGTTGGTACGGCGACAGGCTGGAGGCGTTCAACTGACCCGCCCCCCGGCAGATGGGGCAGACCTTCGTTGTGCCGCATTCCCTGCATCGGCTTCTCCGGTGGGGCTGGCCGAGCACCCACCCGCGGCCACCGCATCCGGGACACCAGCCGAGGCCGTCGCACTCGTAGCAGAGGACGTAACCAGGTGTGATGGCCTCCGGCGTTCGCACCGGCTCCGGCTGCTGGACCGGCTTCGGCGGGCACAGTGCCAGCGCCGGCGTCTGCCCGCGGAACGACACGGCGGGTGTGTTGTCGCTCGTGAGGATGCGGATGGCGTTGCCATCCTGGTGAGCGTCGACCACTCTCCAGAGCACCCCGTCGTCATCCTCCTCTGACTCCGTGACATCCCAACCTGCCGAGCGGAGGAGGAAGGTCGCACGGGAGGCCGTCTCGGCAGCGGTGGCGGCCGCCGGACGATTGCCCTGGTACACCGTCGCATAGTGGTAGCGCGGCGGCTCGCGCCGGTCGGCGACCTTCGGCTCGTCGAGGGACAGCCGACGGAGGTGGACCCGGACGGTCAAATCGTTGATGAGCGCGACGAGTTGCCTGCGCAGGGACCGGCCCAGCCGGTCCAGTTCGTCGCGCGCTCTCGAAGTCTCTTCCATGTCGGCCCCCTGGTCCTGGAACGTATCAGAGGGCCGACTCTCGTGGCCGTGGTCGTCTCCACCGGCCGGCAGTCACCCAACCCACCGGCGCTTGAGCGGCGGCCAAGGCCCGATTCGGCCTCGTAGGCGCCCCGCCCGTGAGTCACCCGCGCAAGGCCCTGTACACCCTGATCCACGCACCGGTGCGGTTCTCCATCGCCGCGGCGCTCGCCGCGGTCGACGAGGCCGCCCTCCGCGACATCGCCGAGTGGGAGCCGGGGCAGGGAGACGGCCCCGTGCCCACGGAGTCGTGAGGGCGGCGCCGAGGACGGCGGCAGCCGGCCCGCGCGTCAACCCCTCGGAACAGGCGGCGCGGGGCCGCGCGGCGACGCCTTCCGTTCCGGCGTGATGAGTGGGTTCAGTACTGCGTGGTCTTGGCGAAGTCGGTGTCGTCGCCCGCGTTGAAGGCGTCGACTGCCGTGGTCGGGTCGAATCCGGGCGGGCTGTCCCTGAGAGACAGGCCCAGGCCGGCCAGCTTCGCCTTGACCTCGTCGATCGACTTCGCACCGAAGTTGCGGACGTCGAGCAGATCCGCCTCGGAACGCGCCACCAGCTCACCCACGGAGTGGATGCCCTCGCGCTTGAGGCAGTTGTACGAGCGGACCGTGAGCTCCAACTCCTCGACCGGCAGCGCCAAGTCAGCCGCCAACGCGGAGTCCGTCGGGGACGGACCCATGTCGACGCCCTCGGCGTCGATGTTCAGCTCGCGGGCGAGACCGAACAGCTCCACCAGGGTCTTGCCGGCCGAGGCCATGGCGTCACGCGGACGCATCGCCTGCTTGGTCTCGACGTCGACGATCAGCCTGTCGAAGTCGGTGCGCTGCTCGACACGGGTCGCCTCGACCTTGTACGTGACCTTGAGGACCGGCGAGTAGATCGAGTCGACCGGGACCCGGCCGATCTCCTGGCCGACCTGCTTGTTCTGCACGGCGGAGACGTAGCCGCGACCGCGCTCGACCGTCAGCTCCATCTCCAGCTTGCCCTTGCCGTTCAGCGCGGCCAGGACCAGGTCGGGGTTGTGCACCTCGACACCGGCCGGGGGCGCGATGTCGGCGGCGGTGACCAGACCCGGGCCCTGCTTGCGCAGGTACATCACGACCGGCTCGTCGTGCTCCGAGGAGACCACCAACTGCTTGATGTTGAGGATCAGGTCGGTGACGTCCTCCTTCACGCCCGGCACGGTGGTGAACTCGTGCAGCACACCGTCGATACGGATCGACGTGACCGCCGCACCCGGAATCGAGGAGAGCAGGGTCCGACGCAGGGAGTTGCCGAGCGTGTAACCGAAGCCCGGCTCCAACGGCTCGATCACAAATCGGGACCGACAGTCCTCCACGATCTCTTCGGTCAACGAGGGACGCTGAGCAATCAGCATGAGCTTGCCTCCAGTCTTCGGCACCCACGATGCGATGCCGGCCACCGGACGGCAGCCCGACGGCGGTAGGACCAAGAGTAGGGGGCATGCAGGCCACCGTCCGTATCCCCCGCACAGGTGTGGACGCGAAAGAACCGACGGCTTTCTCCCGACCGCATCCGCCGGCGGGAAGAACCTCACGGAGCGATCGGCCCGGAGAGCACGGGTGCGCCACTGATCCGGGCCCGGCGCGTGGTCGACGACTTCGCGGCGGACGCCCCTGGCCGGCTGGCCCGAGAACCGGCGGCTGACCAGGATCTCGAAGGCATCGAGATGGTCGGCGCGCTCGCGCCGCCGGCCGGCGCTTCCGCCGCGCGGGCCGGATCCACGAAGCCCCGGCCGGTGTGGACGCGACGGATCGCGTCGACCAGTTGTTCGGGCGGGGAGTCCCTCACGACGTGGCCGGCCGTGCCCGCGGACGTCGCCCGCCAGCGGTAGCCGGGTCGACTGAAGGGCGTACAGAGCTACGCGGCGGCAGGCCCACCCCGACCGTCAGGCTGGCCTGTTCGGCCACCCGTGCGGGCCCGGCACCGTGGCACCGGCCCGTATGGAGGGTGGCGGTCAGGCGTCGCCGTCGAGCAGGGCGGCGGTCAGGACGCTGCCGGCGACGCCCCAGCCGCCGTCGGCGACCTCGTCGATCAGCACGACGGTGGTGGCGCGGGCCCGCTCACCGTAGATCTCCGCGTACAGGTCGGTGGTGCGCTCGACGAGCTTCTTCTTGTCCTCGGCAGTGACGGTGCCCGCGGGCACCTTGAAGTTGGCGAACGGCATGGGCGTTTCTCCTTGAGTGGGTTGCTTCCGCGACGGGTTCGCGGCCATGTCCTCAACGGTGCGCCGAACCGGCCGGCGGAACCAGGGGATGTCATCCCCTGTGTCGGTGGCCCGGCCGGACGCAGAATGCCAGGCATGGGTTCTGTGAAATTCACCGAGCTGGGGGCTTTCCTGCGCTCGCGACGTGACCGCATCCGCCCGGCCGACGTGGGGCTTCCGCACGGGCCCCGCCGCCGGGTGCCCGGGCTGCGCCGCGATGAGGTCGCCCAGCTCGCCGGTGCGTCGGTGGACTACTACAACGAACTGGAGCGCGGCGCCGGGTCCCAGCCCTCGGAGCAGATGATCGCCGCGCTGGCGAGGGCCCTGCGGCTGACCGCTGACGAGCGCGACCACCTCTACCACTTGGCGGACCGTCCGGTGCCGGCGCACGGCGGGCCGGCCTCGCACGTGCACCCCGGCATGCTCGACCTGCTCAGCCGACTGACCGCGACGCCCGCTCAGGTCATCACCGACCTGCACGTCACCCTCGTACAGAATCCGCTGGCGGTGGCGCTGCTCGGGGACCACTCCGGCCTCCGGGGTGCTCGGGCCAGCTTCGTCCACCGGTGGTTCACCGACCCCGCCGCCCGGCGGCTGTATCCCGAGGCCGACCACGAGGAGCAGTCCCGGGCCTTCGTCGCCGACCTGCGGGCAGCCGCCGCCCGGCGCGATGCCAAGGACACCGAGGCCAGCTCGATGATCAGCGCGCTGCGCGACAGCTCTGCCGAATTCGCCGCGCTGTGGGCCGACCACGACGTGGCGTTCCGGCGCGATGACCGCAAACGCCTCCGCCACCCCGCGCTCGGCCTGGTCGAGGTCAACTGCCTCAACCTGTTCAGCGAGGACGGTCGGCAGCGGCTGCTCTGGTTCACCCCCGCGGTCGGTACCGACAGCGCCGACCTCCTCGACCTGCTCGCTGTGCTCGGCACGCAGGACGTCGCCGGACCGACATCCTGACGGCCCTTCCGCTTCGTTGATCTCAGCGCGCAGTGTCCGGCACGGCCACCGTCCGCAGGAGGGAGACGGTGAACGGGTGTCGCGGCGCGGACAGGATCCGCTCGGCGGGGCCCTGTTCGGCGAGTTCGCCGGCGTCCAGTACGGCGATGTGGTGGGCCAGCCGGGCGGTGTCCAGGTCGTGGGTGATGAGTACCAGGGACATCTCGCCGCGGTCGCGAACCAGTCCGGAGAGGAGGTCGAGGAGGCTGCGGCGGGAGACCGTGTCCAGGCCGGAGGTGACCTCGTCGCAGACCAGGATGCGGGGGCGGGCGAGCAGGGCGCGGGCGAGGGCCGCGCGGTGGAGTTCGCCGCCGGAGAGTCGGGCGGGCAGTCGGTGCGCCGAGTCGGGTGACAGGCCGAGTCGGGTGAGGGTGGTCAGGGCCTCCGCGCGGGCCGTCGTGGGGTCGGTGCCGCGCAGGCGGACCGCGGTGCGGGCGATCTGGTCGAGGACGGGACGGTGGTCGTCGAAGGCGGCCCGGGCGTCTTGGAAGACGTACTGCACGGCCGCCAGTTGGGCTCGGCTGCGGTGGCGTACGCTGCGCGGCAGCGGGGTGCCGTCGAGCAGGATCTCCCCGGTGTGGTCGCGGTGCAGGCCGGCCAGGCAGCGGGCGAGGGTGGTCTTGCCGCTTCCGGAGCGGCCGATGAGGGCCAGTGCGGTGCCGGGGTGCAGGGCCAGTTCGGGGATGTGCAGCACGGGGGTGCGGCGGGTGCCGTCGCGGTGGTGGGCGGTGAGGCCGCGCACGCGCAGGACCGGCTGACCGGTGCGGTGGGGGGCGGCGGGCGGCGGGGGCGGTGCCTGGGCGTCGAGCAGGTTGCGGGTCCACTCGTGGCGCGGGGCGCTCCACAGTCGTTCGGGTGGGCCCGATTCGACGACCCGGCCCGCGCGCAGGACGAGGACCTCGTCGGCGAGGGCGCGGACGACGTCGAGGTCGTGGCTGAGCAGGACGACCGCGATGCCGCGGGCCGCGACGGCCGCCAGTTGGTCGACGATGCGGCGCTTGGTCAGCGCGTCCTGGCCTGTGGTGGGTTCGTCCGCGACGATGACGCGGGCGCCGAGCAGCAGTGCCTGGGCGAGTACGACGCGTTGTTGTTGGCCGCCCGAGAGCTGGTGCGGGTGGCGGCGCAACAGGCTCTCCCCGTCGGGGAGTTGGGCGTCGGCGAGGGCGCGCAGGATCCGGGCCCGGGCCGCCGCCCGACGGTCGGCCCGGGGTAGTGCGCGGACGTGGGGGCGCGCGAGGTCGTTGAGGAGCGCGGAGATGCGGCGGGCGGGGTTGAGGACGGCTGCCGGGTGTTGCGGTACGTAGCCGGCCGGGCCGCCTGCGGTCACGTGGGCCTCGCCGGTGACGCGGGCGCCCGGCGGGTACGCGCCGAGGAGGGCGAGGCCGGTGGTGGTCTTGCCGCTGCCCGAGGCTCCGACCAGCGCGGTCACCGTGCCCGGCAGGGCCCGCAGGTTGACCCCGTCGACGAGGGCCCGGCCGCCGATTTCGACGCGCAGGTCGCGGATCTCCGCCACGGGGAGGGCTGCGGGGGCGCCGGCCGGTGCGGTCGTATCGGGTCCGGGTGAGCCGGGAAGGCCGGGCGGGCCGGGTGTGGCGATCTGGTCGTTCACGGCCGTTCTTCCCTCTTTCCCCGGCCTCCGCCGGGCTTGTGCAGTGCGGCGTCGAAGAGCAGGTTGCTGCCCATGGTCAGGGCGACGATCAGCAGGGCCGGCAGCACCACGGCCCAGGGCTGTACGAACAGCCCGGTGCGGTTGCGGTCGACCATGACCGCCCAGTCCGCGGCGTCCGGTGCGACCCCGACGCCGAGGAACGCGGCGGTGGCCACCAGATACAGCACGCCGGTGAGCCGGGTGCCGGCGTCGGCGGCCAGCGTGCGGACCATCGAGCGGCCGACGTGGCCGACGGCCGTGCGCCACCAGCTCTCGCCCTGGAGGCGCAGCGCCTCGACCGCGGGGCGCGCGGCGGCCTGCCCGGCGGCGGCGCGCACGATCCGGGCCGCGTCCGGGACGTTGACCAGCGCGACGAGCAGGGCGAGCCCGACGGGACCGGGTGTGAACGCGGACGCCACCAGCAGGATCAGCAGGAGCGACGGCACGGCCAGCAGCACGTCCAGCGGCCGCATCAGCGTCTCCTCCAGCCAACGGCGGTGGGTGAGGGCGCCCGCGAGTCCGACGGGCAGCGCCACGAGGTAGGCGAGGGCGGTCGCGGCGAGGGCGGTCACGACCACGGGGCGGCCGCCGTGCAGGGCCTGCTGCCACACGTCGCGGCCCACGAAGTCGGTGCCGGCCCAGTGGCCGTCGCCGAGGGTGAAGGACGCGGTCCGCGGGCTCGGGCCGCCGGCGATCAGTGGTCCCAGGACGGCGAGGAGGAGGGGCACGGCGACGACGGTGAGCCCGAGCGCGTAGCGGCCGACGTCCCGTCGCCGTACGGCTGCGGCAGAGGGGGGCGGGGTCACGCGGCCACCTCCGCCCGGGGCGTGAGGCGGTGGGCGAGCAGGTCGGCGCCGAGGTTGAGGACGACGGTCAGGACGCCGAACACCACGGCGAGGCCCTGCACCACGGGCATGTCGCGTTCGGCGACGGCGTTGAGCAGGACCGTGCCGAGTCCGGGGATCACGAACAGGGCCTCCACGACGATGACGCCGCACAACAGCCAGTCGACGGTCCGGGCGAGTTGTTGGACGGCCGGGGCGAGGGCGTTGGGCAGGGCGTGCAGATAGCGGACGCGGGCGCCGGGCACGCCGTAGCGGCGGGCGTGGGCCGCGTACGGCGAGGCGAGCGCGTCGATCATGCTGGCGCGCACCAGGCGGGTCAGGGAGCAGACGGGTCGGGACAGCAGGACGACGACGGGCAGGACCAGTGCGGCCGGTTGGGCGAGCAGGTCGGTGCCGTAGCCGACGGCGGTGGGCGGCAGCCAGGCCAGCTTCAGCGCGAAGACGGTGACCAGCAGCACTCCGAGGGCGAACTCCGGGACGGCGTACACCGCGAGCGTCACGGAGCTGATCAGCCGGTCGGCGAGCCGGCCTTCGTGGCGGGCGGCCAGCACGCCGAGGCCGAGGCCGGTCGGCACCAGCAGGGCGAGGGTGAGCACGGCCAGCAGCAGGGTCGGCCCGAAGCCGTCGGCGAGGTACTGGCCGACCGGCCGACCGGACGTCAGGGAGGTGCCGAAGTCACCGTGCAGCAGACCCGCCGCCCAGTCGGCCAGTCGCTCGGGGGCGGGCCGGTCGAGGTGCAGGGTCTCGCGGATCGCCGTGATGCGGGCCGGGTCGGGCTGGTCGCCGGCGAGGGCGACGGCGGCGTCGCCCGGCAGTGCGTCGGTGAGCGCGAAGACCAGCAGCACCACGGCCGCCGTCTGCCCGGCGCCGAGCAGCAGCCGCCGGGTGACGAAGGAACGCAGACCGCTCACGCCAGCCACACCTTGTCGAAGCGGGCCCAGTCCAACGTGTTGGCGGGCGCGTGGCGTTCGACTCCCTTCACCCGGCGCGCCGTTCCGATGATCCAGTCCGCGAAGCCCCAGACCAGGAAGCCGCCTTCGGCGTACAGGCGGCGCTGCATGCGCGCGAAGAGAGCGGCGCGGTCCTGCTTGGCGTGGGTGGACTGGGCTTGTTGGTAGAGGGCGTCGAAGTCCCTGTGCTGCCATTTGGTGGCGTTGGTGGTGGAGTCGCTGAGGAGGCGTTGGGAGAGGTGGGCCTCGATGGGCATGGCGCCGGACCGGTAGCAGCACAGGGTGCCGTTGTTGAGGATGTCGCTCCAGTAGGAGTCCTTGCTGCCCATCTTGACGTCGAGGGTGACGCCCGCCTTCGCGGCCTGGTCGCGGAAGATGCTCGCGGCCTCGGTGAAGCCGGCGGCGACGGCCGAGGTGTCGAGGGTGACCCTGAGCCGCTCGGCGCCGGCCTGTTTCAGCAGGTAGCGGGCCCGGTCCAGGTCCGGCGCGCGCTGCGGCAGGTCGGTGGCGTAGTACTCGTACCCCTTGCCGAACAGGTCGTTGCCGATGACGCCGGCTCCGGACAGGGCGCCGGCGACGAGTTCCGTGCGGTCGGCGATCAGGAAGAACGCCTCGCGCACCCGCTTGTCGTCGAAGGGCGGCCGGTCGGTCTTCATGCAGAACGCCTGCATGGCGCTGTTGCGGAGTCGGACGATCTCGATCTGTCCCTTGCCCTCGTGGGCGCGGGCGGTGGTGGGGTCGAGTTCGTGGGCGTACTCGACCTGCCCGCCGAGCAGGGCGTTGACGCGCGCCGACTCCTCGCTCGCCACCAGGAACTCGATCTCGTCGAGGTGCGGGGCACCGTCCCAGTATCCGTCGTGGCGGCGGAAGACCGCCGAGCGGCCGGGGGCGAAGGAGACGAAGCGGAAGGGGCCGGAGCCCACCGGGTGGTGGTCGAAGGCGGTGGCGTGCCGGGGAACGACGTAGGCCCCGAACGCGGCCAGGATGTTCGGGAATTCGGCGGTCGGCCGCTTGAGGACGAACTCGATGTCCCGCTCGCCGGTGGCGCGGCTCGCGGCGAGGTCGAGGGGCTCCAACGACGCCCTGGCGCGGAACGCCTGCCGGGGGTCGGCGATCCGGCGGTAGCTGTACAGCACGTCGTCGGCGGTGACGGGCGTGCCGTCGTGGAAGGTGGCCTTGCGCAGGGTGACCCGCCAGCGGTCCAGGGTGGGGTTGGCCTCCCATCGCGCGGCGAGGCGGGGCTGCGCGGACAGGTCGGCACCGTAGTCGGCCAGCTTGTCGAAGAGTGCCTTGGCGCGGGCGACGTCCGCGAAGAGGTTGGCCTTGTGCGGGTCGAGGGTCTCGCTGGCACCACCGCCGGCGAACGCGGCGCGCAGTCGCCCGCCGCGCTTGGGGGTGCCGCCGGGGTCGTCCGCTCCCCCCGCGTCGCCGGGGCCGCCGCAGCCGGTGAGGGCGAGCGCACCGAGCGAGGCGGCGCCGGTCGCGGCGAGGAAACCGCGGCGGCGCAGTCCTGGCAGGGGGCGGATATCGGAGTGGGGCAGGCGGTGGGTGAGGTCGTCGGGCATGTGGTTCTTCCTCGCCGAGTCGTCGTCAGGAGTGTCGCGCTGACGGGGGTGTGCGGGGGTGTCGGGGAGATCAGGGATGTCTGGGCCGTCCGGGAGGTCAGGGGTGGGCGGGTGGCCCGGTCAGGCGGGCGACCACGTGGAGTCGGTCGGCGTCGGCCGTGCCGCCGGGCTCTTGGCCCTCGTGCCAGGGGGGTTCGGTGCGCGGGCCGGGCCCGTCGTGGAGTTCCAGGACGGTGAAGCCGTGCGCGGCGAGGAGGTGGCGCAGCTCCTGCGGGAGCAACAGCCGCCACGCACTGTGTTGTTCGACGTCCGGTGCTGCGTCGTCGGTGGTCCAGAGCCGGGTGCGGCGCAGGAGTTGGGCGGTGCGGTCCACGGAGAGGGTGGTGGTGGAGCGGTGGACGGTGCCCTGCCAGGTGAACTCGTTGACGGTGGGGTGGTCGAGCAGATCGGTGCGGCCCAGGAAGTAGGCGCCGTTGCGCATCTCCGCCACCAGGAGGCCGCCGGGGACGAGCGTGCGGCGGCAGGCGGCCAGCAGGGCGTCGAGTTGGGCGTTGGTGTGGCAGTACAGCAGGGCGCTGTCCAGGCACACGACCGCGTCGAAGGCGCCTCGGCCCAGGTCGAAGCCGCGCAGGTCGGCGCGTACGTAGGTCGGCCCCGGGTGGTGGGTGCGGGCGTACGTGAGCATCGGCTCGGCCAGGTCCGCGCCGGTCACGGTGCGTCCGGCGGCGTGCAGGTGGGCGGCGTCCCGGCCGGTGCCGCAGCCCAGGTCCAGGACGCGCGGGCCGGCGCCGTGCCGTGTCAGGCAGTCCTCCGCCCACCGTCCGGCGAGCCGTTCGGGGTCGGGGAAGCGGGCCTCGTAGAGCGCGGGGTTGTCGGTGAGGAGGTTGCCGGGCGTCATGTGGTGCCGCTCCTCTGGCCGTTGGCTTCGTTCGCGGTGGGTGCGGTCGGCTCCGCGGCGGGGCCCGCGGGCAGCGCCCCGCGCCGGTGCAGCCCGATGACCGCGCCCGCCGAGGCCAGGCCGAAGAGCGTGCAGCACGCCCAGGGCAGCCAGCCGGCGCCGGTCCGCGCACCGGTGTCCATGGCCCAGCCGACGACGGTGTTGCCGACGGCGGCGGCGATGCCCGAGACGACGTAGAAGATGCCGAAGTAGGTGCCGGTCAGCTCCGGTCGGCCGAAGCCGGGGATCAGCTCCATCACGAACGGTTGGGCGACCATGACGCCGAGGTAGAGGAGCAGGGCGCCGATCAGCACGGGCACGGCGGCGAGCAGTTGGTGGGATGTCGGGCCGGCGACGGTGGCCGGCGGCAGGAACGCCAGTCCCATCAGGGCGAGCCCGGCCGCGATCCACAGTGCCCGGTGGCCGCGGGACTTGAGGGCGGTGGTGAGCGGGAGTTGGAGGGTGAGGTTGGCGAGGGTGCCGACGAGGAACACCACGCCTGCCGCGCCGTCCCAGCCGGTGGCGTGCCGTGCGCCGTCGGGCAGCAGCAGGTAGAGCTGGTTCTGCAGGGTGAACATGCCGACCATGGCGAAGGCGAACGCCAGGAAGGACCGGTTTCCGAGGACCTCGCGCCAGTCCGCGAGGACGCCGCGCGCGCTCGGCGCCACCTCCCGCGCGGGCAGTACCAGTGCCTGTGCCACGGTCAGCACCGCGAAGATCCCGGCGGCGGTGAGTGCGGAGGTGCGGAAGTCGACCAGCAGCAGCGCGCTGCCCAGCAGCGGGCCGATCAGCGCGCCGGTGGTGGCGAACACGTTGAACAGGGCGAACGCCTCGGCCCTGCGCTCCCCCGCCTCCTGCGCGACGTAGGCGCGCACGGCCGGGTTGAACAGGGCGCCGGCGAGCCCGCTGAGCACGGAGGCGGCGAGCAGCACGGGCAGTTCGTCGCCGAGGGCGAACAGCGCGAACCCGACCGTGCGCAGGGCGCAGCCGGCGATGATGACGCCTCGTGCGCCGAGCCGGTCGGCGGCGGAACCGCCGATGATGAACAGGCCCTGCTGACTGAGGTTGCGGACGCCGAGGACGATCCCGACGACCGCGGCCGACATGCCCAGGTGGTCGCCGAGGTGGGTGGCGAGGTAGGGGATGAGGAGGTAGAAGCCGGTGTTGACGCCGAGTTGGTTGACCAGGAGGAGCCGGACGGCCAGGGGGAAGCGGCGCATCTCATGCAAGGTCCGCATGCGGCACCTCCTCGACGCCCAGTCCGGGCAGGTCGCGGGCGCGGACGAAGCCGTCGGTGCCGCCGATGCCGGTCCACGGGTCGCGGGCGAGCAGGAGGTGCCCGTCGAGGTCGACCCAGCGGGCCCGGTCGGCCAGGTGGACGGCGGGGGCGAGGCCGAGGCTGCTGGCGGTCAGGCAGCCGAGCATCAGCGCGGTGCCGCTGCCGGCGAGCGACTCGGCGATGCGCAGTGCCGCGTGCACGCCGCCGCACTTGGCCAGCTTGACGTTGACGCCGTGTACGCGTCCGGCGAGGCGGCGGGCGTCCTCCAGGCTGACGGCGTCCTCGTCGGCGATGACGGGCAGCGGGGAGTGGTCGGCGAGGCGGCCCAGGGCTTCCGGGTCACCGGGGGCGAGGGGTTGTTCGACGGCCTCCACACCGAGGTCCGCGAACCGGGGCAGCAGGGCCGTGGCCTGCGCCGGGCTCCAGGCGCCGTTCGGGTCCAGGAGCAGCCTGGCCCGGGGGGCGGCACGGCGGATGGCGCGGATCCGCGCCACGTCGTCCTCGGGGTCGTCGGCGCCCGCCTTCACCTTGATCAGCTCGAAGCCGTTCGTGGCGAGGCGGCGGGCCTCGGCAGCGGCGTGCGCCGGCGCGGTGATGCCGATGGTGCGTGCGGTGGCGGCCACGGGTGCCCGGGGTGCGCCGAGCAGGCGGTGCACGGGGGCGTCCGCGCGTCGTCCCACGAGGTCCAGGAGCGCGGACTCGACGGCGGCCCGCACCGCCGGTGGGGTGCCTGGTCCGGCCAGCTCGCCTTCTCTAAGGGCCTGTAGGGCGCTCTCCGGGTCGGCGAAGCGTCGCAGGTCGACGGTTTCGAGGAGGCGTTGCAGGGTCTGGGTGTCCAGGCCGTAGTACACGCTGGTGACGGCCTCGCCGTGACCGTGCAGACCCTCGTGTTCGACGGTCAGCCACACGGCGTCGCGGGCGGTCATGGTGGAGCGGGAGATGCGTAGCGGCACGGCGAGTTCGAGGCGTCGGGCGCGCAGACTGGCCTTCATGGGTTCTCTTCCGGTGCGTATGCGGGGAGGGGGACGGCCCTCAGCGGGTCGGTGACGCGGGTGCACCGGACCCAGCCGACGGCCTCGGTGGCGCAGGGGTGCGCTATCTCGACGGGCCGGGTGGCCGCAGTGGCCGGGTCCAGGCCGTTGGCGGCGGTGAAGTCGTCGTCGAAGACCGTGCCGAGGTAGCGGTGCGGGCCGTCGGGGAAGACGGTGGCGACGACCGCTCCGGGATGGACGCGGGCCGCCCAGGCGGCGACGCGGGCGGCCGCTCCGGTGCTCCAGCCGCCGCTGACGAAGGATTCCCTGGCCAGTTGGCGGCAGCTTGCGACGGCCTCCGCGGGGCCGATCCAGTGGACCTCGTCGAAGGCGTCGTAGGCGACGTTGCGTGGGTGGATGCTGCTGCCCAGTCCGCGCATCACGCGGGGCCGTGCGGGCTGACCGAAGATCGTTGAGCCGGTGGCGTCGACGCCGATCAGTCGCAGCGCGGGCCAGCGTCGCCGTAGCGGGCCGATGATGCCGGCGCTGTGGCCGCCGGTGCCGACGCTGCACACGAGGACGTCGAGGTGCTCGATCTGGCCGGCGAGTTCGGCGGCGAGCGAGGCGTATCCGGCCGTGTTGTCGGGGTTGTTGTACTGGTCCGGCCAGTAGGCGTCGGGGAGTTCGGCGAGCAGTTCGTGCAGTCGGGCGAGGCGGGCGGCCTGCCAGCCGCCCTGGGCCGCGGGACGGTCGACGATGTCCAGGCGGACGCCGTGAGTGCGCAGCAGCTGCCGCATGGAGGGCTCCAGTTCGCGATCGCCGACCAGGACGACGGGATGGCCGAGTGCCTGGCCGGCGAAGGCCAGTCCGATACCGAGGGTGCCTGAGGTCGACTCCACCACCGGTGCGCCGGGGAGGAGTTCGCCGCGTTCGCGGGCGCCGAGCAGCATCGACACGGCGGCCCGCGCCTTCATGCCGCCCGCGGCGAGCCCTTCCAACTTGGCCCAGAAACCGGGGTGCGGGCCGGGCAGGTCCGCGGTGATCCGCACCAGTGGGGTGCGCCCCACGAGGGCCAGCAGCTCCCGCCGGGCACGGGTGGTGGGGCGTACGGCGGTCGTGGCCATCAGGCGCCTCCCGGACAACGCCCGCCGTAGCGGTGAACGACTCCGGGCCCGCCGTCGAGCCAGAAGAACGGGTACGGCTCGGCGCACACCGCACTCACGCCGTGGCCGAGGAAGCGCGGAAGGACGGCGCTGCCGGTCTGGGCGAACATCACCAACTGTTTGCCGTGGCGCCGCGCATGGCGCCGCAGCGGTTCGAAGGTCCCGTTCCCCAACGTCATGCCGGACACCAACAGCGCGTCAGCCTCGTCCACCGCGGCGAGCGCGTCGGTGACGGCCGGCTCGCCCCACTCGGTCCGCCCGCCCTTGAGGTCACACGCCACATAGCGCAGACCACGCCAACGCAGCGCTTCCAGAAGGGAGTTGACGACTCCCACCACCAGGACGACCGCCCCGGCAGGCAGGTCGAGCAGTTCGACGACGGCCCTCGCCCGGGCGCGGGACTTCTCCACCGAGGTCCCGGCGGGCAGCGGGAAGGGGCGCGCCCCGTACTGCGGGACGTGGGGGGCGACGTGCATCAGGTAGGCGTCGAGGGCGGCCACCCGCACCGGCCGCAGCCGGTGGCCCAACAGCGTGGCGACGTCCGCCCCGACGCAGTCGTCGAGTGCGTCGTCGGGCAGCGCGCCGGGCTCCACGGCGCAGGATCCGACGGCCTCGGCCAGGCGCAGGCTGAGCACTTCGTTGCGGTAGCCGGTGCCACGGCCGTCGTGCCGGACCGCCTGCTGGGTGCGGAAGGCGACGGCGATGCGCTGGGTGCTCGGATCGGGCCCCAGCGCACCGGCCCGCACGCGCTCCACCAGGCCGTCGCACGTCAGGTCCGTCGTGGCGCCCACGGTCAGGTCCGCTGCCGCGCCGGTGGTCAGGTCCCCTGCGGCGCCCGCGGTCATATGATCACCAGGCCCGCGCGCAGATCGGCCAGCAGGGCCGCCACACGGTCGCGGGAGCCGAGCCCCTCGGCGTCGCCCACCATGACGTGCCCCAGGTACGCGTTGTTGCTGTCGGCCGCGTCGACCACCCTGCCCGGCTCGGCGAGCTGCACTTCCAACACGTCTGACTCGTCCGGCAGTTGGCCTGCCTCCAGCGCATCGAGCGTGCCCGTCGTATGGGGCACGAGGAAGCCGACGGCGGCGCTGCGCAGTCCGGTCCGGGTGCGCCGCAGGTCGGGTGCGCGGCCCAGTGCGACGTCGACGAGGGCGGCGGCGAGGTCGATCCCCGTCACGTGGCGGACCAGTTCGGTGATGCGGTTGCCCGCGGGCCGGGGGTTGACCTCGACGACGCGCGGCCCGGCGGACGTCAGCTTGATCTCGGTGTGCGCCACGACGCCGTCGGTCAGGCCGAGTGCCTTGAGGGCGCTCAGTGCGGTCCGCTCCGCGGCTTCGGCGTCGGCGGGAGACAGGGCGGCGGGGAACATGTGGCCGGTCTCGACGAAGGCGGGCGCTCCGCCGATGCTCTTGTCGGTCACGCCGACGACCTGCACCGCCCCTGCGGACGAGACGGTCTCCACGCTCACCTCGGGACCGTCCAGCAGCTCTTCGAGCAGCACGGTCGGCACCCGCCGCTGCCCGCGCGCATTGACCGGAAAGTCATTCAACTCCCGTACCGCTGCGGCGAGTTCACTCTCTTCTTCGACGCGCCGCACATACATGCCCGCGCACAGGTCGACCGGTTTGACCACCAGCGGATAGCCGATCTCCCGGGCGGCCCGTGCGAGGTCGGCCCACTCCTCGTGGGCGGCGAAACGCGGTCCCGACAGCCCGGCGTCGGCGAGGACGCGACGGGAGAGGTCCTTGCGGCAGGCGTTCTCGACCGCCTCCGGTCCGGGGCCGGACAGTCCGAGCCGTTCGGCGATCCGCGCCACCGTCGGCAGGTAGTAGTCACAGGACGAGAGCACCCCGTCGAACCCCCACACCGCGTGCAGTCGCTCGACGTGCGCCAGCAGCGCCTCGGCGTCGTTGGTGTCGGCGGTGATCACGTTGCGGGCACCGAGCAGCGGATGGGCCGCCCCCTCCGGCGCGGAGCGCAGGTAGTGGTGCAGGTCGCGGGTGAGGAACGTGAACTCGTGCCCACCCTCCCGGATGGCCCGTGGCAGCAGCCTTCCCATCGACCCGACCCAGCTCTCGACCACCAGCAGATGAGCCACAACTCCCCTTTTCTTTCAGGGCACTTCAGATTCCAAGGCAGCACGGCGCACCCCTGACGGGAGGGCGCCGGCTTTACTCCGCACACGTTATCGATAATCATTTTCATTGTCATCTCTTTGCTGAACCAGGGAGAACCCCATGCCCACTCCCCCGCGCCGCGCCGCCCTGCTCTGCGCCCTCGCCACCGCGGCCACCCTGCTGCCCGCCGCCCCCACCCAGGCAATCCCCCGGACGACCACCCCACCCACGGCCCTGCGGTTCGGCGACTGCCCCGACTCCGTACCGACCCCGCCGGCGCCGGAGCACGTCGAATGCGGCCGGCTCAGCGTGCCGCTGGACTGGCACCGCCCGCAGTCACCGCACATCGAGATCGCGGTCTCCCGGATACGCGCCTCGGGCACGCCCGCCGAACGACGCGGCATCCTGCTGGTCAACCCGGGCGGACCGGGCGGCTCCGGCCTCCCCTACGCGGTCACCAAACGCGCCAAACTCCCCGCCGGCGTGCGGCGTTCCTACGACGTCATCGGCTTCGACCCACGCGGCGTCGGCCGGAGCGCACCCGCCGACTGCGGCCCGATGGGCGGCCTCTTCGACGCACCGGGCAGCGACCCGGTACCGGTCGGCGCGACAGCGGAGAAGAAGTACCTCGCCGCACTGCACGCCATGGCGGACGACTGCGCCGGGCCGGCGACCGCCGCACTGCCGCACCTCTCCACCGAGCAGACGGCGCACGACATGGACGCGATCCGCGCCGCGCTCGGCCAGCCGAAGACCAACTTCCTCGGCGTCTCCTACGGCAGTTACCTGGGCGCCGCCTACGCGGCCCGCTTCCCGCACCGCACGGGCCGCATGGTGCTCGACAGCGTGGTCGGGCCCTGGAACTGGTACGACTTCGACGCCCGACAGAGCCAGGCACTACTGCGCCAACGCGACACGTTCTTCGCCTGGGTCGCCGCCCACCCCGAGCGCTTCGCACTGGGCGGCAGCGCGTCCGCCACCCGCGCGTCCTACCTGAGCGCACGCCGCGGACTCACCGAGCATCCCGTGAACGGCTTCGGACCGGCGGAGTTCGACCGCGCCGTGTACCGCGCCCTGGGCCGCACCGAACGCTGGGCACCCCTCGCCGACGGCCTGCGCGGCTACCTGCGCACCGGCAACCCCGACGCCCTCCGTCCCGCCGCCGCGTTCGACGCCCCCGACTCCCGCAACTACGAGGCGGCCAACCGCATCGTCAAGTGCGCCGACGGCCCGGCCCCCACGCCCCACCGCATCCTGACCGACCTCCACCGCATGCGGCACCTCGACCCCCAACCGATCCTGACCGGCATGGAGGCGGCCACCTGCGCCTACTGGCACCAGCGCCCGCAGCACCGCACGCCGCTCGGCAGCCCCGACGCGCCGCCCGCGCTGCTCGTCGCCTCCGAACACGACCCCGTGACCCCCATCGAGGGCGCGTACCGACTCCGCCCGCTCCTGCCCGGCTCACGCCTGATCACACTCCACGACGACTACTCGCACGGCGTGTTCGCCAGCCGGGGCAACGCCTGCGTGGACGCCACCACGGCCGCCTACCTGACCGAGGGAACGCTGCCGGCCGAGGACGTGCACTGCACCGGCCCGGGCCTCCCGGAGGTACCGCAACAAACACATTGAGGAAAACGATCCGGAGTGCGCCGCGTCATGCTCGACGCCCTCTCCAAGGCGTTCGACTACGGATAGGTACCCCCACTCAGGCGCACCATGGAACACGGCACGTGTGGGGCGCCGTTCCTTCCGGACACAACGCCTTGAGCACTGCCTTGCGGATCGCTCGCCAGGCACGCAGTGAACACACCAGGTGGACGCGCAGCTCGACCGCCTCCCGTTCGCCACTGTTCTGACCAGGATGTTCAACGGCCCACTGTTCCGCCAGGTAGTCGTAGGTCTCGGCGGTCGTCAGGTCGCTACCGGGATAGGTGCGGGCAACATCCGCCATGACGATCCGGGCACCCCGGGAACCCACGGTCCGGTCGACGAGCTCCCTGACCCAGGCCAGCCCCTGCTCGTCCGCATACAAGCCGAACCTCAGAATTCGCGTCCTCATGATGGCGCGAACCTACTGATCGTCAGCCTCCAGCGGCAACGCTTTAACCTTCAATGGCGCCGGGGATGCGGCAGGCGCTCCGGGGGTTCCCGTACCCGAGCGCACCACGGTGAATCGACCTTCGCCCGGCGAGGAAGGGTTCAGCGGGCTGCGGTGGGCGGGGGCAGACGCAGGCCCGCCAGGTCCGGGGGGACGCAGGAGTCGGGGCGGAAGAACGGGGCGGACTCTCCGTCGGTCGCGGTGGCGGGCGCGTCGGTGAGCCGGAAGCGGTCCCGCAGACGTCCGTAGAAGTCGGTGGGCTGGAGGCGGACGAGCCGCACGCGTTGCCGGGCGCGGTAGACGCCGATCCAGTCGCCCGGGTCGAGGACGCCGCGGAGTTGGCCGTCGATGCTGACCGCGGCGCGGCCGGAGTGCGACAGGAGGCGCAGCGCGACCGGCTCGTCGGGGGCTGCGACGACGGTGCGGTTGAAGGTCATGTGGGCGGCGATCGGGGTGAAGACGACGGCGTCCATGTGCGGGGAGAGCACGGGGCCGCCGGCGGCGAAGCTGTAGGCGGTCGAGCCGGTGGGCGTGGCGACCACGAGGCCGTCGGCCGAGTAGGCGGCCAGCAGCCTGCCGGAGATGTAGACGCCGACGCCGACCTGGTGGTCCCGGGCGAGCTTCTCCACCACCACGTCGTTCAGGGCGTTGACGTCCAGCGGCAGACCCCAGCCGTCGCCCGCGGTGCTCTCCGGTCGCGCCTGCGGTGGCGGCAGAACCGGGCCGCGCCCGTAGCAGAGGGGAGCTTCCAGCTCGGCGGGCACCTCCGGGAGGCGGGAGGCGCGCACGGTCAGCGTCATGCGTTCCTCGACCGGGGCGTGGCCGGCGTGGACGGCGTCGAGGGCGGTGGTGATGTCGCAGGCCGGCACTTCGGTGAGGAAGCCGACCCTGCCCAGGTCGACGCCGAGCACGGTGGCGCCGGTCTTCACGGCGATCCGGGCACCGCGCAGGAAGGTCCCGTCCCCGCCCAGGGTGACGACCAGGTCGGGGTCGCCGGCCGCCCGGGCCTCCTCGCGCGCGGAGCGGCGCTGTTCATCCGCCGACCAGACGTCGATCTCGGTGCAGGGGACCTCGTGCGCCTCGCACCAGGCATGCACGACGCCGGCTGCTTCCCGAGCGGCGTCCCGGCCCTGGTGGACGACGAGTCCGACGCGGTGTACGGGCATGGCGGACCTCGTCTGGTTGCCTCGTTCCACGGTTCTGCCCGCCCGGGTGCGGGGGCTGCCTGGTCTCACCCGGCCAATCCTGGGGCCTCGGCGGGCGATCGGCCCACCGACATGCCGCGCGCCCGGCCGAGCCCGTGGGCGGTCACCGAAACCCGACGAGCGACTCCACCGTCAGAATCCGTCGACGTCTACGACAGCCTCTGCGAAGGCCCGCGGAGCTTCCTGTGGAACATTGTGTCCCACGGCCAGGGCCCGGTGCGCGTATTTCCCCGTAAATTTCTTTCGATAAGCCGAGCCGTTTCCCGGCGGGGTGAACGGGTCGTGAGATCCGTCAATGGCGCTCGTCGGTACCCCGATGGCCGGAGCGGCGGCGAGACGCCTTTCCAGGGCGTCGTATCTGCGCTCGCCTTTGGCGAGACCGAGTCGCCAGCGGTAATTGTCGATCACGATGCTGACGCAATCCGGGTTCCGGAAGGCCGCTGCCGCGCGATCGAAGGTGGCGTCGCTGAAATTCCAGGTCGGAGAGTTGAACGGCCACACCAGTTTCGCCAGGTCGTGTCGGTACTCGTCGAGGCCGAGCACACCTCTTTCCGTGGAGAAATGGTATGGATACCACCATGCCCATTCGCTCAGCGCGATGACGTCAACGGCGAACGCCGACTGCTGAGCATTCCTGGGTGTTTTACCGGAAAGAAATCGCGTCGTGCCGTGGCCTCGCAGGTGCGACCGCGACGTAACTGTGAATGTCGTAGGGCCAGCCATGCAGCAGGACGACCGGCCGCCCGTTGTACCGGCCCGGCCTCGACATACCCCATGTTCAGATCTCCGGCATTGATCTGCTTCACGGGACCAAAGGATGTCCGCGGCGCAGGATCAGCTGCGGGATGCGCCACCGGTCCTTCCGACGTGGACTGCGCACTACCGACCATTCCGAACGGGGCCGTCGCCGCGGCAGCAGCGACCGCGGCACCGAGGAAGTGACGACGGCTGTGCGCGAGCCCGGGTATTCTCATCGACGCCTCTCCTCGTTGAGGCGGCACCGGCGGGCCGCAAACGTCATGACATCGATCGAATGAGGTATTCGGACATCACATTCGTCCGATATCTGCGCCCGGGGTCTTCGTGAATACACCCTTGTACCGGCGCTTTCTCCCGGCCATGCAACACGCGTCAGCGTGGTGGCGCATCAGGCATTGCTCTGCCTGAGCATTTCCAGCACCCGGCATGTTTTCTCGCAGAGGTGGCCGTGCCGACGGTCGTGGCCTGTCCGCTCGCCGCCTGTCCGGTCACGAGGCCGAGTCGCGTGAACCGGCGCCCGTCTCGCTCTGTGTGGCAGGAGTCGTCGATGCCGTTGGAGCAGCAGACGTGTCCCTCGGTCCTCAGGACTCCGCGCGAGAGTCACGGCGGCCTCGTTGCCGAGGCTCCGGTTTCGCTCAGCCGGGCTCCACGACGGTGGTGATCTTCCCGCTCGCGAGGTCGTAGGCGTAGCCGCCGACCTTGATGTCGCTGATGGACGGCGCGAGCTCGGGTGCCGAGCGCAGCTTGGCGACGTCCTGCTGGACCGTTTGGGACGGCTCCAGGACGGCCATCTCCAAGGAGGTCCGATCGTCCCAGCCGCCGCGGGCGGCGTAGCCGGCGCGCAGTTCGTCGTCCGCGAGGAATCCTGTGCCGCAGTCGGTGTGGTGGATGACAGCGACCTCGAACCAGTCCGCATCGGGCGTCTTGTTCTCATGCAGGTGCACGATCCATGCGAGGTCCTTGATGATCGCCGGCGTCACGCGGCCACCGATGTTGCGTGCGACGATCGCTTCTCCGAGCCGGGCGCCCAGCACGGCCGCGGGCTCCACGCGTGGATCGATGCAGGTGATCAGGTACAGCTGCTGGAAGGGAACGAACGGGATCGGGGGGACGTCGGCCTGGTCACCGGAGGCCGCGAAGGCCCGGTTGCGTTCCAGGTACGGGGTGAAGTGCGACATGGCTGGTCCTTTGAGGAGGCGGTGACGGCCTGGGGCCGTGAGACCGGCACCGCAGGCACGGCGCCCATGTCCGCGCTCGCGAGCCGGCCTGACGGCCCTGAGCAACAGGCGGGCGGCAGCAAGCCGTCCTAGCCACCACCATCGGCCACCAGGGGACCGCCGGCCAGGCGAGCTCGCCCGGCAAGCACGAGGCGAGCGTCGCCAGGCAGTCCGTCACCAGCCGGGTCCACGCCGTCTCACCCATCCAGTCCACGCAGGTCAGCGCCGTGCGGACGACCAGCTCGGACGGCAGGACCACCGTCCGCGCGGCTCGGCCGCTGCGGGCGGTGGTCGTCCGCGCACCGGCCGCGATCCGAAGGCTCCGGGATAGGGTGCGCCCGTGGAACGGATCTTGGTGGTGGGTGTCACCGGCGCAGGCAAATCCACGCTCGCCCGAGCCTTGAGCGGTCGCCTGGGCCTGCCCTACCACGAGATGGACGCGCTGTACTTCAACGGCCCCGACTGGGCCGTCAATGACAACGTGACCGAAGACGTGTCAAGGATCGCCAACGGGCCTTGCTGGGTCATCGACTCTCTCGGCTATCCGGAAGTGCGCGATCTGCTGTGGGACCGGGCCGACACCGTGATGTGGCTGGACTATCCCAGACGCGTCATCATGCCTCGCGTCCTGCGCCGGTCCGTTCGGCGCACCGTCACACGTGAAGTCCTCTTCGGCGGCAACAGGGAGACCTGGACGGGCTGGCTGAGCCGGGAACACCCGGCCTGGTGGGCCTGGTCCCAACACGGGACCCGCCGCCGCGAGGTCGCGCTCCGCATCCGCGATCCCCGCTTCGCCCCTCTCGCCACTCTCCGCTTCGGCCACCCCAAAGACACCGCCGCCTGGCTGGCATCCGTCTGACCGGCGGACTGGCGGACGAGGCGGGGACGCCCACAGCGCTCGGTCGCGCGCGGCGGCACGCTCCGGCCGAGGTGCTCGTCGCGTTACGACAACGGTCAGGGCGCGCCGGTGTGTACCGGGGCCGGCGGTGCGGATGCTGAGGCCGTGTCAGCGCGCGGTGTTCAGAGCCGCCCGGGCGCCAGCGGTGTCTGCCGCCGTCGCGATCGGCCCCCCGAGCCGCCGCGCCGGTCCGCACGGTTGAGCCCTTGTGCATGGCTGCGGCCCGGATGGCTCATCACGGCATGACGACGCGCCAGGACGTGTCTGACCATGACGGCATGACGGCACGCCAGGAAGTCAGCAGGTCGGTGGCGGACACCGACGGCCCCGTCATGGCCTCCGCCTCTGCCTGGACAGCCGTGTGCTCGATCTGGCGGCCGGCTTCCTCCTCCGGCGCCGGCCCGTACTCGGCC
This sequence comes from Streptomyces sp. VTCC 41912, assembly GCF_045799175.1. NCBI lineage: Bacteria > Bacillati > Actinomycetota > Actinomycetes > Kitasatosporales > Streptomycetaceae > Streptomyces > Streptomyces sp. VTCC 41912. The sequence goes on along the minus strand of NZ_JBJMAB010000010.1, from coordinate 94,900 downwards.
GGACGCCGGGGCGGCCGGACGTGCGGACGGTGGCCCATACGTCCGCCGCCGGGCCAGAAACTCCTCCTTCGACCGTCGGTGCTGCGCGTGGCGGAACGCGCTCCGCCGCTGAGGGCCCGGGCAGTCCCTGTAGCGCCCCTCGCCGACCACGCATCACACCGACACGATCGCCACGAGGTGCTTTTCCCATGTCCACACACTCCAGACGCGCCCTGCTCGGCGCGGGTATCGCCGCCGCCGGCAGCGGTCTGCTGGCCACCGGGGCCACCGCCCTGGACGCCAAGACCGGCAGGCATCGCTCCCGCGGCACGCCGCATCCCCCTGACGCGCACGACGGCCCCGGCGCCCCGGGACCCCACGGCCACGACACCGCGTCCCACTACGTCTCTCCGCACGGTCCCGAGGTCGTCAAAGCGGAGAAGTACCGGGGGTCGGGACCCGTTCGCCGCTTCAAGTTGACCGCCAGCGCGGCCAAGTTCGACATCGGCGGCCTGATCGTCAACACCTGGGCGTACGGCGACCGGCTGCCCGGCAGGGAGATCCGGGTCAACGCGGGCGTCAAGGTCGCCGTGAGCTTCCACAACCGTCTCCCGCACTCCACCACCGTGCACTGGCACGGGGTGCAGATCCGCAACGACATGGACGGTTCGCCCGACATCACCCAGCGCAGCGTGAAGGCCGGCCGCTCCTTCGACTACACCTTCGCGGTCGACAGGCCCGGCACGCACTGGTTCCATCCGCACGTCGGCGTGCAGCTCGACCGCGGGCTGTACGCGCCGTTGATCGTCGAGGACCCCCGCGAGCCCCTCGCGTACGACCACGAGTGGGTCGTCCTGATCGATGACTGGCTCGACGGGGTCGACGGAATGACCCCGGACGCGATGCTGGCCGAGCTGAACAAGAACAAGCCCGGTGGAGCCAGCGGCCACGGCGGCATGCAAGGACACGGCGGCCGGTCGGCGGCGGCCGCGGCGTCCCGGTGGCGCAGGCGTGCCAGGCACCTGCTGTCCGACGACCCCTCAGACAGCATCGAGCATCCGTTCCACCTGATCAACGGCCGGGCGGCCAGGGACCGGGAGACCTTCCGCGCCAAGCCGGGAGACCGCATCCGGATCCGCCTCATCAACGCGGCCGCCGCCACCGCCTACCGCGTCGCGCTCGGCGGTCACAACATGACCGTGACGCACACCGACGGCTACCCGGTGAAGCACAAGACGACCGACAGCCTGCTCATCGCGATGGGCGAGCGCTTCGACGTACTGGTCACGGCGAAGGACGGCGTCTTCCCGCTCACCGCGCTCTCCGCGGGCAGCAAGAACCAGACCGCGCAGGCCCTCCTGCGGACCGGTGACGGCGAGGCGCCCAACGAGAAGATCCGCCCGACGGAGCTGCGGAGCGGGGGGCTGAGCGCGGACAAGTTCAAGGCCGCGGCGTCGGTACGGCTCTCGGACAGCAAGCCGGACCGCACCATCAAGATGGACCTCACCGGCTCCATGAAGGACTGGGACTGGGCGATCAACGGAAGGCCGTTCACGGAAACCCAGCGGTACGCCGTGCACCAAGGGGAGCGGGTGCGGATCATCTTCCACAACAAGACCACCATGTGGCACCCGATGCACCTGCACGGACACACCTTCGCGCTGCCCAACGGCGGTCCCCGCAAGGACACCACCATCGTCCTGCCGGACAAGAAGGTCGCGGTGGACTTCGACGCCGACAACCCCGGCCTGTGGATGCTGCACTGCCACAACATCTACCACTCGGAGTCGGGGATGATGACCGTCCTCGGCTACAAGACGAGGCGATGACTCCGCCGCTCCCGGCTGACCGGCTCCCGCGCTCCCAGCCCCCGCCACGACCGGGATCCTCATAGCCATCCGCCGCACCACGCACCACGACCGCTGGCCGGGCCTCCCCGAGGAGCCCGGCCAGCGGCCTTTCATCTCGACTGCGGGTCGAGCGGACTCCCGCGGCCCGGCCCCGACGGGGCCCGTTGCGTCCCGGCCCGCACCGTGGTGCGGAGGCCGGGCTCCCGTGTCACTCCCCGTCGCCCCCGCCTACCGCGCGCACCGGGCCTTCCCCACCTTCCCGGCCTTCCGCGCCACCCTTGGCTTCCTTGCCTCCGTTGCCTTCCCTGCCCTCCGAGCCCCGGCCCTTGTCCTCGTCGTCTCCTCTGCCTTCTCTGCCCTCAGAGCCCCGGCCCCGGTCCTCGTCCTCTCGCGGCAGGACGACGGTGTTGTCGCAGCCCATGGACGAGCCCATCCGCGTGCTCTGGGCCCCCGGGGAGCCCTCGCCGCCGAGCGCGTTGCCCAGTACGCCGTTGAGGATGCCGACCTCGCCGAGGACGTCGACGTTCGTGTCGTGCGACCGGCACTGGGAGCCCTGCCGGACGTCGAACCCTTCGCCCCTGCCCCCGTCTGCGGAGGCGGTGCCGGCGCAGAGGAAGCCAAATCCGCCGAGGGCGACGGACACGACGACGGTCTTCTGAAGCTTGTTCATTTCATCTCCGGTGGCCGAACGGATACGATCCGTGATATGGCGACTTCGTACAGTTACGAGAGGCTAATACGAAAGACGCCGCAAGCGTTCGGCGACGCGCCGGATCCCTCGCCGTCGCGATCGACCGGCCGCACCGGCCACGACCGGCGCAGACCCGCCGTCCCAACGGCCTAGCCGGCGCCGACGAAAGTCCTCAGCTGCGGCTACGCGGCGGCGGACGAGCCGGCCCGGGGCCACCTGTCTGGTTGCTCGTCCGCCTGCGGCGTAGCATTTTCTGGAGACCTTGATTGTTTGCCTGAGGTGGTATCGAGCATGCGCCGCGCCGCCGGAGCAGGTCCCCGAGGTCATGAGGGAACGCGCCCGTTCGGCAGCGGAAAGCAGAGCTTGACGTTCGATCAGTGACGGGTTTGCGCATGGGCTGGCTCACCCTCGGCTATTTCCTCGCGTACATTCCGTACGCGATGCTGGTCAAGGCGCTGGCCAGTGGTGCGACTCCGCTGTCGCACGGGCCGATCAGCGGCTTCGAGCTGCTCCCCGCAAGCGCCTTCGGCCAGCTTGTCGCGATGCCGCTCCTCCTGGGAGTGACAGGTTGGTGGCGGCAGATGCGGCGCGGTTCCGTCGGCGGACTCCGCATTCCGACCGTCGGTCGAGAAACGCTGGTGTCCGGCTTCTTCACCTCGCTCATCATCGGCACCACCACGATGAACTACACGTTTTCCGGCGTCTCGATCCTTTTCATGCTGTTGTTGATGCGCGGCGGAGTCCTGAGTTTCTCCCCGTTGGTCGACAAGGCCCGCAAGCGACGGGTGACGCCGTATTCGTGGGCGGCGCTGTGCCTCAGTCTGGTCGCGGTTTCGGTGGCCCTCGGCGACGTGAACAGTTACTACCTCACCTCGGCCGCGGTGCTGAGCGTGCTGACCTACCTCGTCGGTTACCTGGGCCGCTTCGACATCATGAGCCGCGTCGCCAAGACCGGGGTGGCCGCAACGGACCGCCGGTTCTTCGTCGAGGAGCACGTCGCCGCACCGGTTTGGCTGGCTCTGCTGCTGGCGGCGGGGGCGCTGGCCGGGCAACCGGAGTTGCGCGCGGGTTTCACCACGTTTCTCGGCACCCCGCTGGCGTGGGCGGCGGCCGCGATAGGCGTGACGTACGAGGTGCTGTTCGTCTTCGCCTCGCTCATGTACCTCGACCGACGCGAGTACACCTGGGGTGTTCCGGCGTGGGCGTTCGCCAGTCTGATGTCCGGCCTGGTGGCCTCCTTCTCGCTTGCCTGGCTGGCCGGACTCCCCGCTCCGGGGGCCGGTCAGCTCGTCGCGCTCGCCTTCGGCGTCGGCGCGGCGGGGGTGCTGGCCTACCCGTCGGTCAGCTCCCGGTGGCGGGCACGCGCCACCGGACCGGTGCGCCGCGTGCTGTTCGTCTGCGGCGGGAACACCTCTCGTTCGCCCACGGCCGAGGTCATCGCATGGGCTCAGGCCGCGGAGGCGGGGGTCGCGCACGCCTTCCGGTTCTCCAGCGCGGGCGTCGCGACGAAGCGTCCGGGGGATCCGATGGCTCCCGAAGCCCGCGCCGCGCTCGTCGAGCTCGGGCTGCCCCAGGTACGAGGCCGCAAAGACGCCCGCCGCCATCGGGCGCGCCCAGTCACTCCGGAACTGTGCCGCGTCAGCTTCATCATCTACTGCATGACCCGGGCCCACCGCGACAAGGTCGTCGCGATGGCGCCCGAGGCGGAGGACCGCACCCTGTGCCTGGACCCGCGCGGTGACATCCCCGACCCCGAGGGACAGCCTCCGGAGGTCTACGTCCGGTGCGCCCGGCACATCCAGCGGTCCGTCCGGTTCCGCCTGCGCGAGCTGCTCGCGGCCGGCTCCCTCGCGACCCCCTTCGAGGGAGGTTGAGTCGCGGATGGCCCCCTCGCTCCCCTACGCCCGGTGCCGGGACGCCCCCTGGCACTGCGGGACGGCCCTGCCGGACCGGGTGGTGCGGCGGGACGCCCTGGCGAGCGCGGCGGCGGGCGGTGCTCCGGAGATGCGCGCCGTCCCGCGAAAGGTGATGCTCGCACTGGTGGCCGGTTGCCCGAGTGGCTGCCCGGACGTCGATGCCGCCGGCATCGGGCCCGCGGACGCGGTGGCCACGGTCGATCCGTTCGTCCGGCAACGGTCCCGTCTGGAGGAGTGCGTCCAGTGGAGCTGTTGACGAGCGCCTACGGCACGTCCGTCGCACGGCGGGCCCAGCTGGTCGCCGTGCTCGCCGAACCGGAGGACCTCTCTCCCTCTCGTCTGCGCGGCCTCGCAGGAGTGGCCGACGCGTTGGAGGTCCGTGCCGACCTGGTCGGCGACCCCGATCCGCACCGGTTGCGCCGGCTCTTCCGAGGGCCCCTGACCTACAGCCTGCGCTCCCTGCGCCAGGGCGGCCGCTCGGCGCTCGGCCCCGTCGAACGGCGCGCCAGGCTGCTGCGCGCGGCGCAGCAGTACGATCTCGTCGATCTGGAGGCGATGGACGACCTGGTGCCGGAACTGCTGGTGGGCATCCCGACCCGGCAGCGGCGGGTCTCCTGGCACCAGCCCGAGGCCACCCGCCCGGAGAGAGGCGCCGACCGCTGGTTCGGGGCGGCCATGCGGGAGGCGTCGGAGGCACTGCGGCACCGATTCGCCGCGATGCGGACCGTACCGGCGGCGGCGTACCTCCTCGTCCCACAGCCCGGCGCCCAGTACGGGGCGGCCGCACCGCTGCTGCTCACCGGGCTCGGACGCACCGACGTGACGGCGTTCGCCTCCGGTCCCGCCGGGACCTGGACCCGGGTGCTGGCACCGTGGCTGGGCGCACCTGTGGTCTTCGGTCGGGCCGGTGCCCCGGGGGCGGACGGGATGCCCAGCGTGGCGCAGTTGCGGAGCGACTACGGCCTGCCCGCGCTTCCCCCGCTCGACGCCCTGTTCGGCATCGCCGGCCGGGCCACCGGAGGCTCGCTGGCGCCCAGGTTGCACAACGCGGCGTTGCGGCACCTGCGGCTGCCCGCGCTCTACCTGCCCTTCCCCGTGGACGTCTTCCCCCGCTTCTGGCACTGGGCCCTCGTCTTCGGCGCGCTGGCCCGGCTGCCGCTGCGCGGGCTCACGGTCATCGCACCCCACAAGCGCGGTGCGGTCGAAGTGGCCGACATCGCCGACCCGCACGCACTGCGCTGCGGCGCGGCCAACGTGCTGTGGCTCGACGCCGGGCGCTGGCGGGCGACCACCACCGACACCGCCGCCGCCCTGCACACCCTGGCTCGGGCCGGGGTCGAGCCGGGCGGCCGGAGCGCCGCCGTCATCGGTTGCGGCGGCGCCGGGCAGGCCGTGGCACTGGCCCTGGACCAGGCCGGAGCCCGGGTCACCCTGGTCAACCGGGGGGATGCGCGCGGCCGGGACGCCTCCGCACGCCTCGGGTTCCCCTACGTGCCCCTGTCCCGGTTCTCCCCGGCCGGACACACCGTGCTCGTCCACGCCACGCCCGTGGTGGAACGGCCGCCGTTTCCGATCACCGCCGCCGATCGGGACGCGGTGGTGTTGGAGCTGGTCTACCGGGATCCCCCGACAGCGCTGATGCGCGCTGCCCACGCCGGCGGACTGGTCGGCATCGACGGCTGGGACGTCCTGTTCGTCGAGGTGAGCGAGCAGTTCCGGCTGCTGACGGGCCATCCGCTGCCCGAGGCGCTGACCCTGCGGTCCCTCTGCTTCGGTTCCGCCGAGCCAGCCGAGGCCCACGACCTCGCCAAGCCGGCGGGACAGCCCCCGGCGCGCTCCGCGATGCGCTCGGCGAGCGGGGAGGCGACATGACGACCCGTCCGACGTCCCACGACGGACCGGCCGCACCGCGACCGCCGGCCGCCCCCGACGTCTCGGTGCTGCTGGGCGACTGGGTCAACACCGAACAGGGCAGCCCGCAGGGCCCCCTGCGGTTGAGCGTGACACGGCACGACCAGGGCCTGGCGGTGCGGGCCTTCGGCACCGGCGGCCCGCAACCACGCGACTGGGGACAGGTGCCGGCGGTGGCGTACACCGCGCCGGGTACGCCCTCGGCCGCCTGGTCGTTCTCGGCGACCTACGACTTCGGACCGCTGCGCACCGTCGTGTGCGCCTACCACAAAACGGGCATCCTGGTGGCCACCACGTCCAGCGTCTTCAACGGCGGCGGGCACGCCGACCACTGGGCCCGTTCCTTCTACCATCGGGCGGAGGGACGGGCATGACGCCGCGGACGGTCGATCCGGCGCCGCTGACCGGCAGTTGGATCAACTTCGACACCACGGCCACCGGCATCCGCCTGGTCGATGCCGAGGTCGACGGCGGCCGGCTCATGCTGAGGATCACCGAGCGCGGCGCCCCGGAGACCGCACAGGAGGCACTGACCGACGGGCCCGTCACCGGCGCCGCCCTGCCCGCCGTCCCGCTGGCCGACAGCGTCGACGCCACCACGGCCGTGGCCTTCCTCGCCGAGGGCCCGCTCGGCTCCCGCCGCGCCATCCTCTGCGGCTACCTCAACCGCGGCCTGCTGACCCTCGACGTCCACACCGTCCACACCGGTGACGCGCGGATGCCGAACCTCATGTACCGCGCCCATTTCCACCGCCCCGAAGGGGCCGACCCGAGATGACCGGCGACCGGGACCGCCTGACCGGTCCGGCCTCCCTTCCGGTGTCCGAGGACGACCGGGCGGTCCTCGACGCCGTCGCGAAGCTGGCCGAGGACACCTTCGCCCCCCGCGCCGAGGAGTACGACCGAAGGGCCCGATTTCCCACCGAGGACTTCGGCGACCTGTTCTCCGGGGGCTTCCTGGGTGCCACCGTGCCCCGCGCGTACGGCGGCCTGGGCTACGGCCCGCAGCAGCGCAACACCCTGCCGCTGTGGGAGATGACCACCACACTGGCCAAGGCCGATCTGTCCCTGGCCCGTTGCTGGGAAGGGCACGCCAACTCCCTCGTCCTCGTCGACGCGCTGGCGCCCCCGGAGCAGAAACGCCGCTGGTTCGCCGGCGTGGTCGAAGAGGGGGAGGTCTGGGGTGCCTGGAGCGGCGAACCGCAGGCACCGAAGCCGGGCGAGAGCCACCGCTTCGGCACCACGTTGACCCCGGTGGCCGGTGGCTGGACCCTGCGCGGCAGCAAGGCGTTCGCCACCGGCGCCACCGGCGCCCGGTGGGCGATCCTGCTCGTCGATCCGGCCGGCCCCGGCGGCGCCAGGCACGCCCGAGGGGCCGACCGGAAGCTCCTGCTGCTCGCCTGCGACCTGTCCGACCCGACCGTGACGGTGGACAGTTCGTGGTGGGACCCGATCGGCATGCGGGCGACGGTCAGCCACGTGGTGCGGTTCGAGGACACCTTCGTCCCGCGTGAACACCTCATCGGCCGTCCCGGCGGCTACCTCGACGGGCAGTGGCAGACCGCGTTCATCCCGCACTACGCGGCGAGCTTCCTCGGCGGCGCGCTGGCCGCGTACGAATACGGACTGGCGTATCTCAAACGGCAGGGCAAGGGCGGCGACCCGCACGTCCAGCAGCGGGTGGGCACCATGGCCGTCAACATCGACACCGCCCGCCTCTGGCTGCGTCACGTCGCCGGCCTGTGGGACGAGGGCAGGCTCGACGAGGCGCGGATCGCCGGCAACCGCGCCTGGCACGTGATCGAGCACCTCGCCGAAGAGACGGTGCACCACGTCATCCGCGCGTGCGGTGCCCGCAGCCTCATCCGCCCGAGCCCGGTGGAACGCATCCTGCGCGATCTGACCTTCTACGAGCTCCACGACAACGACGACCACGTCCTGGCCACCATCGGCCGAGCCGTCCTGGGCGAGCAGCACGACCTGTCGTTCCACCAAACCTGAACCGGGGCGCGGCGTGGCACGTGGTCGCCGGGTTCGGGGAGCACTCGCTAATGCTTGGTCGCACTCGCCGCGGCGCTACCGGGGGTCGGGGACGCGGAGCTGTTCCCCCGGACCTGGAGATGGGTTTCCATGCCGAGTTCCTTGTGCTTGGCGATCGGACACCACAGTTCGTAGCTGCCGGGCCGGAGGGCGACGGTGAGCCGCGCTCGGCCGCCGGGAGGGATGGTCGAGGTGTGCGCGTTGGATACCCCGGGCCCCGCGATGGCCAGCGCGTGGGCCACCGTGCCGGCGTTGTCGACGACGAACGCGACGGTTCCCGAGGTCGCTTGGGCCGGTGAGAGGGCCAGTGAGTACTCCTTCTCCGTGACGGTGATCGTCGTGCCCGCCCGCGCGCTCGCGCTCGGAGTCGGCGTCGGAGTCGGGGCCGAACCGTTGGAACACGCAGTGCCAGCGGTCAGCGCGGCGAGTGCCAGAAACCTCAGACCCTCGCGGGCGCCACGCGGGGACGGGAACCAGTGCACGACCATGCCTCGGTGTCTCCCTTCGTCTCGTGACGAGGCTGGCCCACGTTGCCGGTCGGGCCCACGCCGACACTCGTCCCCGCGCGGCACCGTCACCCGGTCAGGCGCGGACGCTCACTGGGGTGCGGACGTGTCCTTGCTCCGGACCGTGGCGGCCGGGTCCTCGGACAGGTCCCGGCCGCGGGTTTCGGCGGTGCGCCAGATGGCGAGGGCCGTGATCAGTCCGCAGATCATGGCCAGGATGGCGAGGGGGGTGCTGGAGATGCCTCCCGAAGCCGAGAGGCGGCTGCTCGCGAAGAGCGGGGTGAAGCCGCCGCCGATCAGTGCGGCCAGTTGGTAGCCCATGGATGCTCCGGTGTAGCGGACCTGGGTGCCGAACATCTCGGAGAGCAGCGGTCCCAGCGGTGCGTACATCGCGTTCTGCACCACCTGTCCGAGCACCATGCCGAGGATCAGCAGGGGGACGGAGCCCGTGTTGATCAGGGCGTAGATCGGGAAGGCCAGCAGCACGATGCCCGCGGCGCCCCCGAGCGACACCGCCCGGCGTCCCAGGCGGTCCGACAGCGCGGAGAAGCACGGTATGGCCACCAACCCGGTGAGTGCGGTGGCCGTGAGGCCGGACATCACGTCGGACGTTTCGTACCCGACGGACTTGGCGTAGGTGAGCATGAAGGTGCCGATCAGCGCCGTCAGGGCGAAGGGGCCGATGCCGACCGCGCAGGCGAGGAGCAGGACCCGCGGGGCGCGCAGCACCTGTGCCAGGGGAATGCGGCGTGGCGCCGCCGCGGCCTGCTGTTCGCGGGCCGGTGCCTGCTGTTGGAACAGCGGGCTCTCCGTGACGCTCATGCGCACGTACAGGCCGACGGCGAGCAGCACCGCGCTGAACAGGAACGGGATGCGCCAGCCCCACGCCAGGAACCGGTCCTGGGGAAGGAGTGCGGTCACGCTGACCGCGAGGCTGGACAGGAGGAATCCGATCGGTGACCCCATCTGCATCACGCCGTTCCACAAGCCGCGGCGCCGTGCGTCGGCGTGCTCGACGACCATCAGCGTGGCGCCGCCCCATTCACCGCCGATGGCGATGCCCTGGACGATGCGGAACAGGATGAGCAGCGCGGGCGCCGCGACGCCGAGGGTCGCGTACGTGGGCAGCAGTCCGATCAGACAGCTCGCCACGCCCATGAGGAGCATCGTCACGACGAGCATGGTCTTGCGTCCGAGTCGGTCGCCGAAGTGCCCGAAGACCACGCCGCCGACGGGCCGGGCGACGTAGCCGGCGGCCAGTGTCCCGAACGCGGCGATGGTGCCGACCGTGGGGTTCGACTCGGGGAAGAACAACGGGCCGAAGACCAGGGCGGCCATCGTGCCGTAGAGCAGGAAGTCGTAGTACTCGATGACGGTGCCGAGCAGGCTCGACAGGGCGACCTTGCGCAGCAGGGCGGGGTCCGGTGCCGTGGGTGGTGTCCCGGAGCCGCCGGCTCTCTCCGGGCTCTGCGGGGACGACGGGGAGGGTGCAGCGGGCATGCCTGACTCCCTTGCGCGTGCGGGATGTTGCGGGTGGGTGGGCGAGGAGCGGTTGCCGTGGTGGGCAGGGCTCGTTCTCCCCGGTGGTCGCGGGAGAACGTCCGTCACCTGGGCGGAACCGGACGCGGGCTTCCGGGGACCGGCACCTGCGTGACGGGCTCAGCCCTTGCTGTCGAGGCCGAACGCCTGTCGTGCGATGAGTCCGCGCATCACTTCCGAGGTGCCGCCGCCGACGGTTTCCAGGATCGCCTGCCGCCACATGAACTCGACGTCGCTGTCTTTGATCAGCGCCTCGTCCGATCCGAACTCCATGGCCGACCGCGCGATCTCCTGGGCGAGCAGGGTGCCGGCGAGCTTGTGGTAGGCCGCCGGGACCGCCGAGGGCTGACCGCTGATGATCTCGTCGAGCAGCGCCAGCGCCAGCGCCTCGACCTCCGCCACCTGCACGGCGAGGCCGGTCAGCCGCCGCCGGACGACGGGATCGCGGCTCAGGCCCGACTTCTCCACCCAGGTGACGAGGTCCTGGAGGTCCCTGCGCAGCCGCTTCGGCGGGAACTGGACGTGCCGTTCGACGGCGAGCGCGGAGGCGACGACCTGCCATCCGTCGTTCTCGGCGCCGACGCGGTTCTCGACCGGTACCCGGACGCCGTCGAACCGGACCTCGTTCAGACGGCCGCCGTCATGGGTCGGGATCGGGGAGATCGAGACGCCGGGGTGGTCCAGGGGAACGATCAGGACGCTGAGTCCGCGCGATCTGCTGTCCTGGGCTCCGGTCCGGCAGAGCAGCCAGATGGCGTCGGCCCAGTGGGCGTTGGACGTCCAGCACTTGGCACCGTTGACCTCGTAGGTGTCATGGACCAGGGTCGCCCGGGTGCGCACGGCCGCCAGGTCGGAACCGGCCTCCGGTTCCGAGTAGCCGAGCGCGAAGTTGACCTCTCCGAGCCGGAGTCCGGGGAGGAGGCGTTCGCACTGCTCGGCCGTGCCGTGGGTCATGAGCGCCTTGGCGACGAGGCCCGGACCCATCGGTGGCCGGGCGACCCGCGCGTAGGCCATCTCGTCCCACAGGATGAACTCGTAGGCGGGGGACAGCCCGCTGCCACCGAACTCCTTGGGCCAGGACAGCGACAGCCAACCGCGTTCCCCGAGCGCCCGGTAGACCCTCCGCACGCCCTCCCCCGTGCTCTCGCCGCGGTGGAAGTAGCCGTTCATTCCCTGGTAGTCGGCCAGGAACGCGAGCACTTCGCCGCGGAACGCCTCCTCCTCGGGGGTGAATCCGAAGTCCATGTCAGTCGTCCTTGCCGGCCGCGGTGGTCCACTTCGGCTCGCGCCCCTCGCTGAAGGCCCGGGGGCCTTCCTTCGCGTCGGGGTGTGCCCAGTGCATCCGCAGGAGCGCCCATCCGTACTCGCACGCCTGGGCGTAGCCCATCTCCAGCGACCCCCAGATCGCCTGCTGCGAGAGCGACACCGCGGCCGGCGAGTTCTTGGCGATGCACCGGGCCATGTCGTCGGCCGTTTCCATGAGGCTTTCGGGGGCGACCAGTTCGTCCACCAGTCCCAGCTGGTACGCGCGCGCCGCGGGCATCCGGTAGCCCTTGCCCATCAGGGTCATCCGCAGCGCGGAGCCCAGCGGCAGGCGCTTGGCGAGACCGATGTTCTCCATCGCCCCGACCAGGCCGACGTTGACGTGGGTGTCCATGAAACTCGCCCGCTCCGAGGCGACCACGATGTCGGCGTCGACCACGAAGTGCAGTCCGGCGCCGGCCGCCAGGCCGTTGACCGCGCAGATGACCGGCTTCCAGACCCGGTTCTGCCGCGGCGACCAGAAGACCTCGTCGGTCAGGGGCCCGGTGCCGGTGCTCATGCCGCCCCGGTCGGCGACGACGTTCACGTCCGCGCCGGTGCACAGGTGCCGTTCGCCGGCGCCGGTGATGATGGCCGCACGGATCCACGGATCGTCGCGGACCTCGCTCCACACGGCCTTCATCTGCGGCATCATCGTTCCGGTCAGGGAGTTTCCCTTGTGCGGTCGATTGAGCGTGATGTAGGCGACGTGTTCGCGCTTCTCGAAGAGCACCTCCGGCCCTTGGACGTCCGCCGTCGTCTGCTGGTCCTGCGTCATTCCCGACCACCCTCCGCATACATCGCCAGTACCTGTTCGCCTGTGTGGTGCGCATGCGACGGCACCATCGAGAGTTGCCTGATGCGCTGCGCGACGTGGCCGATCGGCCCCTCCACGGAGTAGCCCATGGCGCCGTGCGTCTGGTGGGAGACGAAGGCCGCGTCCATGGCGGCTCTCGACGCGGACAGCCGCGCGGCGGACGCGAGGGCGGAGCCCTGGTGGTGACCGTGGTCGATGGCCCGCGCGGCGACCTTGACGAGCTTCTCCGCGGCCTGTAGGCCGAGGCCGGCGTTCACGAGCGGATGCGCGACGGCTTGGAAGGTGCCGAGGGCCCGGCCGAACTGGACCCGGGTGCGCGCATGCTCGACCGCGGCGTCCAGTACCCGCCTGCCCGCGCCCCACAGGTACCCCGCCAGCATCATGTCGGCGAGGTCCGTTGCCTCCCGGACGCCGTCCAGCGGGAGGACCCGCTCCAGCGCGACGCGGCCCCACGGCTCGTTGCCCAGGGTCTCCTCCGGGGTCACCGCACCGGCCGGCCGCGCGAGCCAGGCCCGCTCGCCGTCCGTCTCGACGAACACCCCAGCCAGCGGCGACCAGGGCAGCAGCGGTGGGCGTCCCCACGACACCAGGCGCTCGCCGGCGGCGACGGGGGGCGTGCACGCGGACGGCAGCGTGCGCGCCGCGAAGACGGTCCCGGTCAACGGCCCGGGGGCGAAGGCGCGCCCCAGCTCCATGGCGACGGCGGCGACCTCACCCGCTCCGCCTCCCTCACCCGGCACTGCCAACGACAGCACCCCGAGTTCGGCCAGCCCGCGCCAGAAGGGCCAGGGGAACGACCCCGGTCCCGAACGTTGTACTTCTTCGGTGCACTTGGCCGCGCAGTAGCGGCGGACGGACCCGGCGAGCGCTTCCTGATCCGGGGTGAACGCGACGGGTTCGCTCATGCCGCTGCGACTCCCCAACGCGAGGTCACCACGGCACGCCGATGGGCGCGCAGGCCACCGAGTTCGGCGCGGAGCGCCTGGAGGCGCAGCGTCCAGAGGTGGAGGTCGTGTTCCCGGGTCAGTCCGACCGCACCCGTGATCTGATGCGTTTCCCGCGTCAGCCGGTGCAGTGCGGCCATCGTGTGCGCGGCGGCGACCGCCGACGACTCCGCGGTGGCGCCCCGGAACGCCGCCTCGTAGGTGAGCCAGCGCGCCCCTTCGAGGAGCACGCTCAACTCGGCGAGGCGATGCTGCAACGCCTGAAGCGAACCGAGGGCACGGCCGAACACCGTGCGGTCCTTCGTGTACGCGACGGTGAGGTCGAAGGCCCGCTGCATCATCCCGAGCGCCTCGGCCGACACCCCGACGCGCCACCACCGCACCATGGTCCCCGCCGTCCCGGGGGCGAGCTCCTCCGCACGGCGCGGCACCACGCGGGCCAGTGGATGGCCGTATGCCGACGGAACCGGCTCCGCTTCGTCCGGACTCAGCTCGGCGGCGGCGCACCGGTCGGTGCCGGCGGTCAGGATCCGCCTGGCTTCGCCGCCGTACCGTACGGGGCCCGACCGTTCGTGGTCGGCCAGGACGACCGGCCCCTCGGGCACCGGCAGTCCGAGCGCGGGCAGCACGAGCAGATGCGGTACCGGCGTGATCGCGCCGAGCTCGGCGCCGATCCGTTCGACGGCCAGGGTGGCTTCGAGCGGGCCCGCGCCACTGTCACCGAACAGGTCGAGGAATCCCGCCGCGCGCAGCTCGGATTCGAGCTCGTGGTCGTACGCCCCGCGCACGGCGAGCTGTCGGCTGCGCCGGGGGCCGGCGTGCCGGCTCAGCAGGGTGCCCAGTGCGTCCAGGAGCGCGCGTTGGGTGTCCGATGGTTCGAAATCCACGTCTATTCCTTCGGCAGCTTCAGGATCAGGCGGCTGATCAGGTTGAGCTGGACTTCGTAGCTCCCGGCGGCGATGCCGGCGCCGAGCGAGTTGCGGAACTGGGCGTCGCCGGGCGACTGCTCGACCAGGGCTTCGCTTCCCATGACGTCGAGCGCGAGGTCGCCGACCGCGCGCTCGGCCTGCACCATCGCCGCGCGGGCCTGATAGGCCATCGGCGAGGGTTCCTTCGCCTTGGCCCGCTCGTCGATGACGCGGTGCACCAGGACACGGGCGGCTTCGCAGAGGGCCCGCGCGTGGCCGAACTGCTCCTGTACGCCCGGGTCCGTGAGCAGGCCGGCCGCTCGGCACCAGTCGGCCAGCCCGTCGAGGACCCGGGCGGCGCGGGCGTACCGCGGGGCGCCGACCCGCTCGTAGGCGAGCGTCCGGCGGACGATGTCCCAGCCCTTGTTCTCCTCACCGAGCAGGCAGTTCCCGGGAACTCTGACGTCCGTGAGGAACAGCTCGTTGAAGGAGTGCGCGCCGACGAACCCGTCGATCCGCCGGACTTCGACGCCCGGCGTGCTCAGCGGCAGCAGGAAGACGGAGATGCCGTTCCGCCCGTCCGACACGGAGCCGGTGCGCGCGAGGAGGAAGCAGTAGTCGGCTTCGTTCGCGTACGACGTCCAGATCTTCTGGCCGTTGAGGACGTAGCCCTCGCCCTCGCGCACCGCGCGGGTTCGCAGGGCCGCGAGGTCGGTGCCGGCCTCCGGTTCGGAGAAGCCCTGGCACCAGAAGACCTCGCCGCGGGCGATGGGCGGCAGCAGCGCCTCCTTCTGCTCTTCGGTGCCGTACTTGATGAGGGAGGGGCCGACCCAGTTCACGTTCATGTACTGCGGGCCCCGGGGCTCCCCCCGTTTCCACATCTCCTCGCCGAGCACGAAGTGCTGCCAGGCCCCTTGGCCGCCGCCGCCGTACTCCTTCGGCCAGTGCGGGGTGAGCCACCCCTTGGCTGCCAGGGTGCGCACGAAGTCCCTTGAGAAGTCGGTGTACACCGCGCTGCCGAGACCGTGTTCGGAGCGGTTCCACCCCTCGGCCAGTTCGCGGTCAAGAAAGCCGACGAGGTCGCTGCGAAACGCCGCGTCCGCCTCGCTCAGAGCGAACTCCATCAGTCCCTCCCCATGGGGGTCGTGCGCCTCCCGCGCCGCACCTTCAGGAGCGAGCGCATCCCGTGGTGCCACGTCGGTCGCCCCCATCGGAGGAGCGAGGCACCCTCAAAAAAGAGTACACTTTATTCGGTCGGCGACAAGACCCCTCAACTCAAACGGAGGGCGCCAGCAGCATCTACCCTCCCGCCTCAGCAGTCGGTAACGTCGCCGCAGCAAGCAGGTGTTACGAGGAGAAGTCGGCGAAACCGGCCCGAGCCCGGAGGCGATCCCAACGCACGCCAGAGCCGGAGCCCAGCGCCAACTGGCCACTTGAGGACAAGAAGATGCCACTCAATTGCCGTTTTGGCCGATGGCTTGAAGGGAACTCCTCGCGCTGACTGCGCCGGTTGACGACCAAGGGAGCAACTTCGTGGCTGACGTACTGACACTGCCGAACTGGCTGCGCTCGATCGGCACCGGTCCGCACGGGGCGCATCGTCGAGCGCTGCGTGACGACTCCGGGGAACTGACCTTCGCCGAGTTGGTCGACGCGATGGATGCCGTCGCCGTCGGACTGCGGCGCGCGGGCCTGCACACCGGAGACCGCGTCGTGACGGCCATGGAGCCGTCGATACCGCACACCGTGGTCATCCTCGGCGCCCTGGCCGCCGGCCTGGTGGCCGCACCGCTCAATGACCGCCTGACCGGGCCGGAAGCACGCGCCTACCTCGCCACGCTCCGCCCGAGCGCCGTGATCGCGGACCCCGCCCATGCGTCCCTCGCGCAGGAGACGGGCTGCCGGGTCATCGAACTGCCGGCCGCCGCCGACCGCATGCCCATCGCGGACCGGACGAGCCCGGTGGGGAGCCGCGGCGGGCCGCTCGCGCCCCCGGCGGAGGACGCCCCGGCCCTCATCTTCGCCACCGGCGGCACGACCGGAATGCCGAAGGGCGTGTGCCACACCCATCTCAGCCTGTGGCTCTGGCTGAACACCTGCGCCCACGGGAATCCGCGCACGATCACCGACGTCGAGCTGTTCTTCTCCCCGTTCTTCCACATCACGCTGGGAACGAACCTGTTGGCCCCCCTGTTCGCGGGCGGGGAAGTCTGGATCCAGCGGCGGTTCGACGCCGGCTCCGCGCTCGCCGCCATCGACCGCGGTGCCAGCCGCCTGATGGGTGCGCCGACGATGTTCACCGCGCTCCGCCGCCATCCCGCCTTCGCCACGACCCGCCGCGAGAACGTCAAGGCGATCCGCTTCGGGTCCGCGCCGTCCACCGACGGCTTCGTGCGCGGCCTGCTGCGCGACTTCCCCAACGCGCGGATCCGGGCGGGGTTCGGCGCCACCGAATTCGGCTCGGTCATGGGATTCGACCACGAAGACCTCCTCGCCGACCGGTTCACCGGTGTGGGCCGGCCGCTGCCCGGCGCGATCGTCCGCATCCTCGACGAGGAAGGCCGCGACGTGCCCGCGGGCGTCGTCGGCGACCTCGTGGTCGCCTGTCCGTGGCAGGCCCGCGGGTACTACGGGTTGCCCAAGGAGACCGAGGAGACGTTCCGGGCCGACGGCGTGCACATCGGTGACCGTGCCTCGCGGACGGAGGACGGCTGGGTGTTCATCGTCGGCCGTACGAAGGACGTCATCATCACCGGTGGTGAGAACGTCTACCCGCGGGAGGTGGAGGAGGTGATCCTCCGACACCCGGGGATCGCCGACGCCGTGGTGTACGGGCTGCCCGACGAGCACTGGGGGGAGCGCGTCGAAGCCGCCATCGTGACCGTCCAGGACACGACGGTCGACCTGGCAGAGCTGCGGGCCTTCTGCCGGGCGGACCTGGCCGGCTACAAGATCCCCAAGAACCTGCGGCTGCTCGACGCGATCCCGCTCACCCCGAACAACAAGCCCGACCGGCGGAGGGTGCGCGCGGCGGCCCTGGCCGAGACCGCGGACAGCGGCGCCGAGGCGTAACGCGTCGCACCCGGCCCGCGGTGCACCGCCCCCGGCGCGGTCGGCGACGTGTGCACCGTCACCGGCCGCGCGGGCAGGGGCGAGGACTACTCAGGCGCCTTTGCCGCCGGGCTGCGGTAGCCCCGGCGCGAGGGCGCGGAACGCGTAGAGGTAACCGCCGTTGTCACCGCCGACGGTGACGTACGCCTCGGTCGTGCCCGGCTTGATCACCAGGTTGCTCACGAGGGGTTCCGGCTTGGGCTGCTGCGGTATGAGGATCGTGGCGATCAGGTCTCCGGTCTGGTTCCACACGAGGATCTTCCCGGAGCCGAGGACCACCTGGTACACGTTGCCGGCGGAGTCGACGGAGTTGGAGTCGAAGCCGCCGCGACCGACGTTGGCGGACATGCCCACGCTGCCCGTGGTGAAGCTCTTGCCGTCGGGCGCCAGCGTGAAGAAGTTCTCCCGGCCGAGGTTGTACTCGCCCACCCACAGGCCGGAGAAGTCCGGAGTGAACGAGATGCCGTTGGGACTGGACAATCCGTCCTGCAGGACGATCGGTTCGGTGCCGCGGGCGTCGAGACGCACCACCCGGCCGTCCGGGTTCTTGAGCGAGCCCTGGTAGTCGGTGAGGTACATGTCGCCCGCCTTGTTGAAGGCGATGTCGTCGGGCACCATCGCCCGGCCGTCCACCGGCCCCGAGAAGACGGTCGTGAAGCCCGAGCCGTCGGGGTTGAGCCGATCGATCTTCCCGTTGTCGTAGTCGGTGACGTACATCTTCCCGTCGGCCGGACTGAACTGTAGCGACGAGAAACGGCTCGTGGCGTCGGTGTAGAGCGGCGTGACGGCCTTCGTCCGGGGGTCGAACCGGAGGATCTTGGGCTTTCCGGCCGGAGCCGTGAAGTCGACGAAGTACAGCTGGCCGTCGGGCCCGAAGGCGGGCCCCTCCAGCACGGTCGCGTGCCCGAACGCCGACGGCGGATCCAGCGGCGCCACCTTGGCGACCGGAGTCGCCCGGATGACGCCCGGCGACGCGTCCTGCCCCGCGTCCGAAGCGGCGACCCGGCTGTCCGTCGCCCGCGCGGCGGTCGGGGCCACCGGGCCGCCGACCACCAGGGCCACCACCGCGGCGGCCGCGAGCGCGAGCCCTCTCCTGCTCTTGGTCATGTCTTCTCCCGATCCACTGTTCTTGATCATGGTTGTTCCGGCCCGCGACCCGGCTCCGAGATCTCGGACGACGCCACGGTCCGGGCGGAAAGGGGGCTCGCCGACCGGGCCGGATCCGGTCGACCGGGGCGAGCCCGGCGGCGCCGCTGGCGGGTCCGGCGCGGCGTCGCCCCTACGAGGCGTCCGGCACGTCACCGGCAGGGGGCCGATCGAGCGCGACGTGCGGGGACCGCTGCCGCAACAGGCCCTTCTGGATCTTGCCCGTCGACGTCTTGGGCAGTTCGCAGAAGACCACTCGACGGGGCGCCTTGAACCCCGCGAGCCTGGCCCGCACGAAGGTGACCAGCTCCGCTTCGGTGACCGACGCGTCGGCCCGGAGCGTGACGTAGGCGATCGGCACCTCACCCCATCTCGGGTGCGGTGTACCGACGACCGCGGCCTCCAGCACCGCCGGGTGCGCCGCGAGCGCGCTCTCCACCTCGACGCTGGTGACGTTCTCCCCGCCGGAGATGATGACGTCCTTGGCCCTGTCGCGAAGCTCGACGTAGCCGTCCGGATGCATGACGCCCAGGTCGCCGGAACGGAACCAGCCGTCGGTGGTCGCCGCGGCCGCGGTCGCCTCCTCGTCGCGGTAGTAGCCGAGCATCACGTCGTTGCCGCGCAGCACGATCTCGCCCAGCGTGCTGCCGTCGGCCGGCACGTCGGCGCCGTGGGGATCCACCACCCGCAGCGGTTCGGCGATAACGTTCGCGATGCCCTGCCGCGCCATCAGCGGGGCGCGCCGTGCGGCCGGCAGGTCCCGCCACTCGGGCTGCTCGTCGCAGACGACGGCCGGGCCGAACGTCTCGGTGAGTCCGTAGAGATGACGGATCTCGATGCCGAGCGCGCTCATCCTGGTGAGCAGCGCCGGCCAAGGCGGCGCGCCCCCGACGAACGCCCGTACCGGGTGGGGGGCCGGTGCCGCCGCGGCGGGGTCGTCGGCCAGCATGGCCAGCACGGTGGGTGCGGCACAGAAGTGGGTGACTGCGCTCTCGCGGATGGCCCGCCAGACGTCCGGCGGGTGCACCTTGCGCAGGCAGTGGTGCACCGCCCCGGCCGCGGTCACCGCCCACGGGAAGCACCAGCCGTTCGTGTGGAACATCGGCAGCGTCCACAGGAAGCGCGCCGACGTGTCCAGCCCGGCGTGGTAGGCCATCGCCAACGCCTGGAGATAGGCGCCACGGTGGTGGTACATCACTCCCTTCGGCCGTCCGGTCGTCCCACTGGTGTAGTTGATCGACAGCAGCGACCTCTCGTCGGTGACCGCCACCGCCCGCGGGGTGGCGTCCGCCAGCAGGGACTCGTACGCGTCGTGCGGCCGCCCCGAGTCGATCACCGCGGGTCGGACCTCGCTGAGCGCGAGCGCCTCGGTCAGCACGGCGCGGCAGGCGGCGTCCACGATCACCACTCCGGGAGCGCTGTGGTCGAGGATGTAGGCGATCTCGGCGGGCGCCAGCCGGGTGTTGAGAGCCACGAGGACCGCACCGGCCAGCGGCACTCCGTAGTGCGCCTCCAGCAACACGTGGGTGTTGGGGGCCAGCACCGCGACCCGGTCCCCCGGCCGCACTCCGTGCCCGGCCAGCACGCCGGCCAGCGCCTGCGCCCGTTGCCACAGCTCGGCGTAGGA
Organism: Streptomyces sp. VTCC 41912; assembly: GCF_045799175.1. Taxonomy (NCBI): domain Bacteria; kingdom Bacillati; phylum Actinomycetota; class Actinomycetes; order Kitasatosporales; family Streptomycetaceae; genus Streptomyces; species Streptomyces sp. VTCC 41912. The sequence continues at coordinate 74,613 of NZ_JBJMAB010000010.1, read as the reverse complement.
GTACCGCAGTTCGCCGTCGACGACCGCGAGGCGGTCGGCGAACACCTTGGCGGCGCGCGCGGCGAACGCCACCGGAGTCAGTTCGGAGAAGACCATCCCGGGCATCTCGGTGCGCCTCCTCGTCCGGTCACGCCACGGCGATCGGTCGGAGCGGCGAGCCGGTGCCGCCCCGGATGGTCAGCGGCAGGCCCACGAAGAGGAAGGTGGACACCCCGTCGGCCGCCAGGCCCTCGCAGTTGACCCACTCCATGATGTGGATCCCCTGCTCATGGAGCAGGTACAGGTGCACCGGGAGTTGGTTGCCGGGCACCGTCGACGGCCTGGCCTCGAAGGACATGGTGTCCGCGCCCACGTAGCGGGCGCCCTGCGACACCAGCCACTGCGCCCCGTCCAGTGCCACGCCGCTGCCGCCACTGCGCTCGCGGATCAGGTCGACATCGGGCCAGAACTTCATCTGGCCCGTCCGCACCAGCACGACATCCCCCTTCTCGACCCTCACCTCGGCGGCTTCCGCGGCCTGCCGCAGGTGCCGCTCACCGATCGCGAAGTGGGGCGGCAGGACCTCCAGGCCGAGCGCGCCGGCGACGTCCAGCAGAACGCCCCGTCCGAAGAGGGGAGCCAACTCCGAGGCGTCCCCGCTTTCGGCACCGTAGTCGCCCAGTGCCTCGTTCGCCGATACGCCGCCGTGCCATTCGTCGTTCGCCCCGCACGTCACGTGGCACAGTGCGTCGATGTGGGTCCCGGTGTGCAGGCTTCCCGACATGAGCTCGGAGACGTAGCCGAGTTGGACCTCGTTCCCCTCGGGATCGTCGAACGGGAATCGCCGTGCGGCGCGCTGGCCCTGCGGCGAGTTGTAGGTGAGGACCTCGAAACGCGGATAGCCGTCGAACGTCGGCATGTGGCGCCACCAACCCGAGGACAGGTCGTACACCGCGCCCTTGGTGGGGATGCCCAGGGTGCGGAGCACGTCGTCTGCGCGGTGGTGCGGCCCGGTCTGCGAGTTCATGAGGACGTCCCTTTCGCGAGTTGCCGGAGAGGTGGCGTCTGCGCCAGCGACCCCGACGTCACTGCGCTCCGCGCATCCCGTTCCGCTCAGCCTGAGTTCAGTTCAGCACGAGTTCAGTGTACTCATTGCTCGATCACGAGGTCCAGCCCGGAGCGGAGGGAACGCAACTCGGCACGTGGAACGTCAGATCACCGGCAGGTCAGGCATCTACACCCTCCCCCTCCAAGCAAAGAGTGCACTTTTTACGCGCCCCTTCCCTCCTCCTTTCCCTACCCCTCCCCCTCCCCCTCCCTCTTCTCGCTTCACGCCGCGTGCCCGCAGGACTGCGCCTACGACTCGTTCTTCAAGAGCTCCGCCACGGCTTGCAGATGCCGCCGCATGCGGTGTTGGGCGAGCGGAGCGTCGCCGGCCACGATCGCCGCGACCATCGCCTGGTGCGCCTGGTGGGACTCGACCGCGGCCTCGCGATTGCCCTCGTCGGGCCGGCCGTCGGACTCCCACTCGTCCTGCACCATGTCCTGGTCGAGCTGGGCCAGCACCTCGACGAAGAGGGTGATGGCCGGATTGCCGGCCAATTCGGCGATCACGCGGTGGAGATGCCGCGCGTGCCCGAGGGTCACCCCCCGCTCGATCAGCTCCCGCTCGGTCTCCAGCGCCTCCGTCAGGCGCGCGATGCCCGACTCCGTGAGCTTCTCGATCGCGGTGGTGACGCCTGCGAGTTCGAGGGCCATCCGGGCCTCGAACAGCTGGCGCCGGTTGACCGCTGCGTGCCGGAGGTAGACCCGCGCGGCATCGCGGACGATGCCGGGATCCGGTTCGGTGACGACGAGGCCGCCGCCGGGCCCGCGCCGCATCCGCGCCATCTGGTGATGCTCGATGAGCCGGACGGCTTCGCGGAACACGGCGCGGCTCACGCCGTAGCGTTCGATCAGCTCCCGCTCGGACCCGAGGACCGACCCGGTGCGCCAGCCCTCCTTCACGATGTCCCTCTCGATCAGTTCCGCCACCGTCTCGGCGAGTCGCTGACTCCCCCGTCCGGCAGGTGCCGCATCGCTCTTGCCGTCACCCGTCATGGCCCATGCCTGCCCTGTCTGAGAATCATTGCCCCGACACATCCGAGCGCATAGAGAGCACTCTTTCTGCACTCCATCATAAATGAGCTGGGGTAAAGTCCGCGCCACTCTCCAGATGGGGCCGAATAAGTAGCCTCATCTGTCGGTGAGCATCGGCTCGACGCACGGCAGCGCCCCACCGCGGCGCTCGACGAAAGGCGCCCGGTATCGGAGTCACCCTGCGCCAGGTGCGCACGGGTCAGCCGAACAGACCGGAACCGAGCGGGTGTTGCCCGTCGAAGCCGGGGAGGATCAGGAACGTCGCGCTGGCGGTCGTGGTGGTGAACCGCAGCAGCGCGTCGGAGGTTTCCATGTGGGTGAGGGTGGCGGTGAAGGTCCGCAGGTCGTTCTGGAAGCTGATGAAGAGCAGGCCGGGGGCGGGCGCGTCGGTGGTGTAGGAGCGGCGGAGCATCAGGCCGACGCCGACCACGGTGGGGTTCGCCCTGCGCACGTGCGCGTCCGCGGGGACGAGATAGCGTCCGTCCGGTGTCTTGGCTCCGAGTTGCGGGCCCGCGGCGACGGTGCCGCCGGAGAGGGGGACGCCGCTGGCCCGGCGCCGCCCGAAGACCGCCTCCTGCTCGGCCGTGGACAGGGCGGCGAACCGCGGCAGGTCGAGTTCCATGCGCCGCAGTACGGCCAGGGTGCCGCCGGCGACGGCGGGGGGACCGGCCAGCCACAGGTCGCGTTGCTGTTCGGTGGTCGTGTGCGGGCCCACGATGCCGTCGATGAAACCGAGCGGATTGCGCGGCGCGGTGCGGCCGTTGCCGACGGGCACGTTCGCACCGCGGCGCGCGGACTGCCGCCAGCGTTCGTGGACGCGGTCGCCGGCCTGGTCCAGGAGCGCGGAGGCGACGACCGGCAGGAGCAGCGCGTCGCTGGCGCAGATCTGCACCATCAAGTCACCGCCGCGTGCCTGGGGGTCGATCCGCTCGCGGGAGAATCCCGGGAGGTCGGCCGCGCCGGGCAGCGAGGCACCGGCCGTGCGCACCAGCCGGGGGCCCACGCCGACGGTCACGGTGAGGTCGCCCGGCGGCAGGCCCAGCAGTCTCCGGTCGGTCCCCGCGACGAGTGTGCGGATGGCCTGGCCCAGTTCGGCCAGCAACGGGCCGACGGCCACGGCGTCGCCGACGTCGGCCACCACGGCGAGCAGGTTGGGCTGCGCCGGCTGAGGGAGCGTGATGCCTGCCTGATGGCGGCCCGTCAGCGGAACCGGCGGGGGCGCGGCAGCGGCGGTGGGGGGCTGCCGGTCCGGCCGGGCCGAGTCCGCCGTGCACCCTGCGGCCAGTCCGGCGGCCACCACGGTGCCGGTGGTGTGGAGGAACGTGCGGCGCGACGGCTGGCGATCGGCTTGGTGCATGGAGTGCAGAGTGCCACACCGGAATCGCGGATGCGGCTCAACTTCGCTTTTCTGGCGAGGGATTGGGCATCGTGCCAAACTGGGATCATGTCTCGATGGGCTCTTCGTGCGGTGGCGACGGTACTGGGCACGCTGACGCTTGTGGTCGGCTGCGGCGGCGGTGAGGGAGGGTCGGGCAAGGGCAGGCGACCGAGCGGCGCCCAGGTGACGATCCGCGTCCCCGGCGATGCCCCGACGATCTCCGATGCGGTGTCCCTCGCTCGCTCCGGTGACCTGGTGCTGGTCGCTCCGGGCGTCTACCACGAGTCGGTGCAGGTCTCCACGCCCGGTGTCACTCTTCGCGGGGAGTCCCGGGACAAGGTCGTCATCGACGGGCGGTTGCGGCGGCCCAACGGCATCGTCGTCACGGCGCCCGGGGTGGCCGTGCAGAACCTCACCGTGCAGAACAACACGCAGAACGGGGTCCTCGTCACCGGCTCGGCGAAGGCGGCCGCCGGCCTGCCGGGGGCAACTGGCGGCTACGACACCGGCGACGAGCCCGTCACCTTCCTGAAGTCGTTCCTGGTCTCCTACGTGACGGCGACCCGCAACGGCCTGTACGGCATCTACGCGTTCTCCGCGCAGAACGGCGTCATCGAGCACTCGTACGCGTCGGGCGGGGCCGACTCGGGGATCTACGTCGGACAGTGCAAGCCCTGTCGCGTCGTGGTGCGGGACAACGTCGCCGAACTCAACGCGGTCGGTTACGAGGGCACCAACGCCAGCGGAGACATGTACGTGATCGGCAACCGCCTGGTCGGCAACCGGGTCGGGCTCACCACCAACTCCGACCACCAGGAGAAGCTGCTGCCGCAGCAGGGCGCCGTCCTCGCCGGCAACCTGATCGCCGCCAACCAGCAGCAGGCCACCCCGGCGCAGGCGGACGGCGCGTGGGGCATCGGCATCGGCGTCGACGGCGGCAGCGACAACCAGTTCGTCCGCAACCGCATCGCCGACAACGGCAATGCCGGACTGGTGATCACGGCGAACGCCGACATTCCTCCGGTCGGCAACCAGGTCGTGGCGAACGCGTTCACCGGCAATGGCGTGGACGTCGGCTGGACGTTCCCCACCGCCACGCGGGGGCGGGGCAACTGCCTGCGCGGCAACGACCTGCGCAGCACGGTGCCCGCCGCGCTCGCGACGACCGCGCCCTGCCCGCTTCCGGTCAAGTCTCCGTCGCCGAGCGGGAGTTGGTCGAAGCCGACGGCGCCCGTCGGCATCCCGTTCACCGAGGTCGCCGCGCCCGGTCCCCAGCCGCAGTTCCCCCACGCCACCACTGCGGGCGCCACCACCGTCCCGGCCGTTCCGACCCTACCGGCAACGGCAGACGTCCCGCTGCCGCCCGCGTCCCTGCTCGCCGCGCACGCACGAGTGCGGACGTCCTGAACGGCGGCTAGGACCTCGGGGTGACTCCCGGTGCGGGCTCGACCGGCACGTACTTCCGGGGACCGAAGTCGATGACCACCGGTTGCGTCTCGGAACCCACGCTGATCCGGACCCGGTACATGGTGCCGTCCTCGCCGACCCAGTAGCGCACGGTGCCCGCCGTTCCGGCGCGGCCACGGGAGTACGGCCCGGTCATGACGTCCACCCGGTGCCCGTCCACCTCGTCCCGTCCCCACCAGGCGGCGCCGTTCTGCGGCAGCAGTTGGGCGTTGTCCGGTCGGTCGCTGGCGAGGTTGAGCGCGATGGTCAACGAACTGTCCAGTGCGCTGCCGGACGACTGCAAGGGACGGCTGTACCAGCCCGAGCGGGGCGGCGCGGCGGGTGCCTGCGCCGGGGCATGCGCCATCGGGTGGACGAAGACCGAGGCGGCCGTCCACTGGATCAGCCCGTCGCTGGAGGTGTCGCGACCGGTGCCGTGCACCACGCCGTAACCGAGCCTGCCTTGGAAGTCGATGGATCCGGTGACCACGAGCCCGCCGGCGGTGCCCGGCACGGTGATCGTCACCGTGCGGCCGTGCGCCTGGTAGTTGCGGAACCGCGTGATCGCCAGTCTGTTCGCCTCGTCCGACGTCAGTGCGCGCTGACCGCTGTCACCGGAGTTGCTGTCGACGATGACGAACGCGGCCACCGCGGCCAGCACCATGCCGATGCCGGCGGCCGCCCAGCGTGGCCGCAGCCATCGGCGCCGGCCGGCCGCACGGCCCGGTGGGGCCTTCTGGGTTCGGACGCTTCGCACACGGCTCGACGCTGACACTCTGCTGCTTCACCCTCTCCGTCACCGCGCTGCTCGGCCGCCGTGCGGTCACGGCGGCGCTCGGCAGGTGGTGTCAGACGACGCCGAGGCCGGCCCTCGTGGGCCGGCCAAGACGTGAGCTGCCCGACCGCGCCCGCCGGGACGCGGTCGGGCAGCTCACCGTTGTTCCGTTCGTTCAGTGTTGCCGGGCCCGACGCTTGCGGCTCACGAAGGCGAGGGCCAGGCCCCCACCCACCAGCAGGCCGACGGCGGCGAGCATCTCCGGCAGCCGGGACATACCGGTGTTCGCCATCGAACCCGAACTCCCGCCGCCGGGCGCCGGGTTGGCGGGCGGCGCGGGCGAGGGCGGCGTGGAGGCCGGAGGCGCGGTCGGAGTGGGCGTCGGCGTCGGGGTCGGCGTCGGCGTCGCCTTCGGAACGTACACCCCGGCGTCGATGGTGTGGTCGACGCCGCCCGGCTTGGCCGGCGCCGTGACGGGCGCGTAGCCGTTGCACAGCTTCCCGGTGGTCGGCGGGGTCACGTTCGAGTCGTGCGCACGGTTGTCACCGGCTCGCGGGAGCGTGAAGCGCAGTTCGCTCGTGGGGGGTTGGCCGGGCACCTTGCTGGTGTCCGCGGTGCACACGTCGAACTGCACCGTGTACTTCGCGCCCGGTGTGAGCTGGTACGCGGCGCCGACACCACCGAAATAGTATTCACCGGCGGCATCCGTCCTGGTCGTGGCGACCTGTTTGCCGTGCGCGTCCAGCAGGTTGATCGTCGCCCCCGGCAGCAGGGGCTCCCCCGGGTCCTGGATTCCGTTGTGGTCGCCGTCGAACCACACGAGGTTGCCGATCTGGATCGGTGCGTTCGCCGCCGTGTAGGCGATGTCACCGAGCCCGCCGGCCTTGCCGAACCCGTTCTGTTCCTGACCGATGAACTGGTACGCGTTGGCGGCCGGATTGTTGCCGGGGCCCTGACCGGTCGCGATGTCGTAGTAACCGGTACCGGCGGTCTCGACGTTGACGGTCGGGTCGAACTCCGTGCTGACGACCCACTGTTGCTGCGGGATGTAGGCGACCGAACCCAGCGCGGTCTCCTGGTGGCCGCCGCCGAAGAAGTCGCCCGGGAAGTATTCGACGACTCCGCCTTCCTCACCGCCGTCGTTGGCGGGGGTGGCGTGGTTGGGGCACTTCCCCGTGCCTTCCCACGCGTATCCGCCGCCGGGATCGGCGCAGGCCATGGTGATGTCCCCACCGGACATGCCGAGTTCCGGCGTGTTGTTGTCCGGGCGGGGGTCCAGGCCCTTCGCACTGAGCACGTCCATGAACCGGTCGCGGAAGCCGAGGACCATCGAACCGTCGCGGGCGAAGGCGAGGGAGGCGAGCTCCGGCTGCGGATCGATGAAGGCGCCGCCCAGCTTCCGTTGGTCCCACGTCTCCAGGCTGGTGTTCCACGGATTCCAGTGGGTGGCCTGGGCGACGTTGCCCGCACCGGTGAAGACGGTGCCGCGCTGGTCGGTGAGCGCGTGGGTCAGCACCGTGGTGAACCGCTTGCCGTCGTAGGCGTAGACGACGGCCTTCAGGTCCGTGCGCTGCTGGGTGCTCTCCGCGTCGCACACGCCGCCGACGTAGAGCGTGTTGTCGTGGACGGAGAGACCGAACGGCCGCCAGTCGCCGGCGCTCGCGCACCCCGGGTCCGGGATCCGCACCGTGGCCTTGGGCCCCGAGGCGGTGGCCCCGGTGGCGTCGAAGCTCACCAGGCTGCGGGTCCGCAGGTTCACCGCGTACAGCGTGGAGCCGTCCTCCGACAGGGCCAGGCCGCCGATGCTCTCCTTGCCCGGTGCGTCGGTGAAGCCGGGGTCCTTGATCATGTTTGCGGTGTCGTGCTGCGTCGACGTGGCGCCCGGCACCTGCGCGAACAGCTCAGGGGCGCCGGAACCGTCGGTCGGCACCCTGTAGATCGCGCCGCCGCCCTTCGGCCCGTACGGGGCGTACCGGCGGGCGAACGCGCCCTGGAACAGCCGGTTGCGGTACTTGTCGTACGCCAGCCCGAACGTCGTGCCCACCTGGGCCTGTGTGGCCAGCGTGGTGGGGCACGACACATCGCCGGGACACGTGCCGCGGACCTTCGTCCCGAACGCCACCAAGGCCCGGGTGTCGGTTCCGTTGGCGCCGTTCTGGACGGGTACGAAATACCGCGAGTCCGGCAGGGTGTAGTCGGCCGGATTCCAGACGCCGGTCACCACCGAGGCGTTCTTGCCGCCCGACACGTCCACGAACGACGTGAAGCTGTTGAAGTGGTTCTCCGCCGTCGACGCAGGCGCCGCCTGTAGGTGGTTGTCGTACGGTGCCGGAATGCTGACGTCGACGCGGTACCGGCCGCCGCTCAGCGTCGTCGACCGCGACACCACGACCTTTCCGGTGGTGTCCGTGAGGCCGGTGACGACGTGCCCGGCGCGGTCGGACACCTGCACCTTCATGCCCCGCTGCGGCACGTCCATCGTCGTGTTGATCACGCCGGTGCCGAAGAAGTCGCGCAGCACCTGAACCGTCAGCGTGCCGTCGGTGGTCGAGGCGGCGGCCGGTCCGGCCGTCGCCCCCATGGCGCCGCCCGCCAGCAGAAGAACAGCTAACCCTGTGCGCGCCAGCGGCGCCGCGAGCCTTCGGGCCGGCCGGCCCGAATCTCTGCCCACTTGGTTCATGGCATCACGCTCCACACTTCTTTCTCGACAGGAAGACGAAGTACCTACTTCTCGCTGCGCGTCCACTTCTCGGCACCCGGACGCGGGCACCGGGAAACGGGAAAGCGCCCACTGCTGGTGAGGGGAAGGCTTTGTGGATTGAGACTGTGACAGATGATGCTCAAGTGGCGCGGGCGTGGAAAAGCGAACGCCCGTTCAAAACCTCGGGGAGAACCGCCCTGCATTGCGTGTTCTTGCAGCTCAATCACGGCACTCCGCCCCCACCGCCCACCTCACCGGCCGCCATCGCGAGCAGCGCGCGACATTCTATGGGCTGACGTCTCGGCGTCACCAGCAGAATCCTGTTATCCATCGGGATCAGCAATATCCGCCGAGCGCCCGGGGATTGGCGGCCGGAAGAATACGCGAAGGCGATGTCACGGTTGATGAAGAGCCGCGCCGCACGCCAGGACCCCGCCGGTCTCCGACGCGGGGCGCAGGGGGAGTCGCGGGCGGCACCCAGCGGTCCGGTGCCGCTCGGCCGGAGCACGGCGTTGACGGGATCGATCTTCGAACTGGTGGGTGGATCCGGCGTCTTGATCGACGCCCGCGACTCCTGGGGCGTCGCCGCGCACGCGGTGCGACAGGCCCTCGAAGCAGCAGCCGCAGTCGACGCGGCCGGCACCACCACGTCACTCACGTCACTGCCGCCCGTGCTTTTCTCGCCAACCGCAGGCCGACGTCGAACATCCCGAACGTGGAACTGATTACACGTCAAGTCACCTTCTCCTGAAGGGCCTTCCGTGGTGCCGGACCAGCACCTGAGCCCCCTGCGGCCGGCCCCTCTGCCCATGCATGGCCCGGTGGTACACGGCCAAGCACGGCCGGGCGCGTCCCCGTTGGCGGTGCAGGGTCGCCCCGGGTGGCCGGTGCCGGCAGGCCCGGCAACTGCCGTCGTCACAAGTCGCAAGCTGCGGCTTCGTGGCCAGGCACCGCAGGTGGTGACCTTTCCGTGGAACTGCCTCCAAAGTTTGGCCACAACTTGCACACATTCCCCTCTCCAGGTGCGCCCCGATGGTCTACATTGACGCTGCTTCACATGACACGAGGCGACAAATCGTGATCTTTGGGGCCCGGCGCTGCGGACGACCGACAGTCCCGCCCTCAGCGCCAGACCTGGGGGGATCGATTCTTTGAGCCCGAGAGAGGGGTCTCGGGTGAGGGGAGCCTGAGGCTTCGACGGGTTCCGCGCACCTCGGGGGGTCCGGCACGGCATGCGCGTCCCCTGCTGCCTGGGCGGGACGTTCACGCAGCGCTGCACCGGCGGGGACGTCACGCGGGAGGGCGGGGCCTCCTGGGGGAGGAACGGCACGGCGGGGGGCGGGCCTCCCGAGGGGAGAAAGCGTGTGGAGCGAATACGTCGAGCCCACTGGAGACCTGGGGGGATCTGTGCAGCAGGGGGAACTGGGCAGCCCGTTGCTCTTGGCGCGCGGGGGTCCGGAGAACGGGGTGACCGACCGGCCCGCGACCGGCTGGGAGCAGCGGTACCGCCGTACCGTGATCACCAGCGACACCGTGGCCACCGCCTTCGTGGTGGCGGCGATCGGCAACTTCTTCGGGGCCCGGGACGCGGCCAACTGGCACGAGAAATGGGGGATCCTCGCATTCGGCACCGAGCTGCTGGTGCTGGGGTCGCTCGCGGTGAGCCGGTCGTGGGCGCCGGCCGTACTCGGCCAGGGCGCCGAGGAGTTCCGCCGGCTCGGACGCTCGCTGTTCACGGCGACCGTCGTGCTGGCGCTCGGCGGGATAGCGCTCGCCTCGCGCAACATCAAGCTCTGGATATTCGTCGCGATCCCCATGATCGCGCTGATCACCATGACCGCGCGGTACCTGCTGCGTCTGTGGTTGCACAGGCAGCGGAAGGAAGGACGGTGCCTGCGACCGGTGCTCGCCGCCGGAAGCCTGGCCACCGTGCGCGACCTGATCGCCCGGACCCGCAAGTTCCCGCACCTCGGCTGGCGGGTGGATGCGGTGTGCACGACGGACGGTCGCGGGGCCGACGGCGACCAACTGGACGGAGTGCCGGTCGTCGGCCGGCTGACGGACGTCGCGGGGCACGTCCACCGCGACGGGTACCGCGTCGTCGCCGTCACGCCGGACCCGCACTGGTCACCGGACCGGCTTCAGCGGCTGGCCTGGAACCTCGAAGGCAGCGACGCCGAGATGGTCGTGGCCCCCGTGCTGATGGAGGTGGCCGGCCCGCGGCTGCACGTCGACGCGGTGCTCGGCATCCCGCTGCTGCGGGTGAGCATGCCGACCTTCACCGGCGGGCACCGGGCGGTCAAAGAGGTCGTCGACCGGATGGGCGCGGCGCTCCTGTTGATCCTCTTCGCGCCGCTGATGGTGCTCGTCGCCCTGCTCGTGCTGGTGGACAGTCGGGGCGGGGCGTTCTACCGCCAACGCAGGGTCGGCAAGGACGGCCGCGAGTTCACCATCGTCAAGTTCCGCACCATGGTCGCCGGGGCCGACGGGGCGCGTGCCGCGCTGGCCGACCGCAACGAGGGCGCCGGTCTGCTGTTCAAGCTCCGCCGGGATCCACGGGTGACCCGGGTGGGAACGGTGCTGCGCCGCTACTCGATCGACGAACTCCCCCAGCTGTTCAACGTGCTCACCGGATCGATGTCACTCGTCGGTCCGCGGCCTCCGTTGCCGGAGGAGTGCGCCGCGTACGGCCCGGACATCCGGCGGCGGCTGCTGGTCAAGCCCGGGCTCACCGGCCTGTGGCAGATCAGTGGACGCAGCGACCTGCCGTGGGAGGAGGCCGTCCGACTGGACCTGCGGTACGTGGAGGACTGGTCGCTCGCCCTCGACACGGTGATCTTGTGGAAGACGCTGCGCGCGGTGCTGCAAGGGCAGGGGGCCTACTGATGCGCGGGGGGCTGCGACGTCGTACGGCCGGCGCACGGACCGCAGGCCGAAGGGGCCTGCCTGGGGGGAGGAACGCGTCATGAGAATAAGCGTCTTGGGGCTCGGCTACGTGGGCTGTGTGTCGGCCGCGTGCCTGGCCAGCATGGGTCACGAGGTCATCGGGGTGGACGTCAACCAGGTGAAGGTCGACCTGGTCAACGACGGCAAGGCACCGGTGGTCGAGGAGCGGATCGGCGAGCTCGTCGCCGAGGTCGTGCGGACCGGAGCGCTGCGCGCCACCGGCGACGTCCGCGAGGCCGTCGCGGGCAGCGAGGTGTCGCTGGTCTGCGTGGGCACGCCGTCGGAGCCCAACGGCAGCCTGTGCACCACGTACCTGGAGCGGGTCACCGAACAGATCGGCGCCGCGCTGGCGGACCGCGGCGGGCGGCACACCGTCGTGTTCCGCAGCACCATGCTCCCGGGCACCTGCCTGAACCTGCTGGTGCCGATCCTGGAGAAGTCCGTCGGCGGCACGGCCGGGGTGGACGTCGGGGTCGCGGTCAACCCGGAGTTCCTGCGCGAGGGCACGAGCGTGCGGGACTTCTTCGACCCGCCCAAGACCGTCGTCGGCGAGCTCGACCGGGCCAGCGGCGATGTGGTGGCGGCGCTGTACGAGGGGTTGCCCGGCGCGGTGTTCCGGGTGCCGATCCCGACGGCCGAGGCGATCAAGTACGCGGACAACGCGTTCCACGGCCTCAAGATCGGCTTCGCGAACGAGCTGGGCGCGGTGTGCCAGGCACTCGGGGTGGACTCGCACCAGGTGATGGACGTGTTCCTGGCCGACCGCAAGCTGAACATCTCCCCCGCCTACCTGCGGCCCGGCTTCGCCTTCGGCGGCTCCTGCCTGCCCAAGGACCTGCGCAGCCTGGTCCACGCGGCACGCCGGGCCGACGTCTCGGTGCCGATCCTCGCCCACGTGCTGCCCTCCAACGCCGACCACCTGCAACGCGCGGTGGACCTCGTCGAGCGCACCGGCAAGCGCCGGGTGGGCCTGTTCGGGCTGTCCTTCAAACCCGGCACCGACGACCTCCGCGAGAGCCCGCTCGTCGAGCTGGCGGAGGTGCTCTTCGGCAAGGGGTACGACCTGCGCATCCACGACGCCAACGTGAGCCTCTCCCGGCTGCTCGGCGCGAACCGCGAGTACATCGAGACCCGGCTGCCGCACCTCGCGCAGCTGCTCGCGGACTCCGTCGACGAGGTCCTCGACCACGCCGAGGTGTGCCTGGTCGGGACCAAGGACCCGGCCGTGCTGTCGGCGCTGCCCCATGGCGGCGGCCCGGTGATCGTCGATCTCATCCGCCTTCCCGACGCCGAGGCGCGCCGGGCCGAACCGGGGTACGTGGGCCTTGCTTGGTGACGCATCGTTCGGTGAGACGGACAGCGGCGACGGGACGGCACGGCGCGCGCTGGTCCTGGTGGAGAACCTGTCGGTGCCGTTCGACCGGCGGGTGTGGCAGGAGTGCACGACGCTGCGCGACGCGGGCTGGGAGGTCCACGTCATCTGTCCCCGGGGGGAGAAGCGGGACACCGAGCCGGAGGCGGTGATCGACGGGGTCCGGATCCACCGCTACCCGCTGCGCGCGGCCACCGGAGGCCCGGCCGGCTACCTGCGGGAGTACGGATCGGCGCTGTGGCACACGGCCCGGCTGGCCCGCAGGGTCGGCCCGGTCGACGTGGTCCACGCCTGCAACCCGCCCGACCTGCTGTTCCTGCCGGCACTCTGGCTGAAGCGGCGCGGCGCACGGTTCGTCTTCGACCAGCACGACCTGGTGCCCGAGTTGTACCTCTCCCGGTTCAACCGGGGCGAAGACCTGCTCTACCGCGCCGTGTGCGCACTGGAACGGCGGACCTACCGGGCGGCGGACGTCGTGCTCGCCACGAACGAGAGCTACCGGGACGTCGCGGTGCGCCGCGGCGGCAAGCGGCCGGCGGACGTCTTCGTGGTGCGCAGCGCGCCCGCCGTCGACCGGTTCCAACCGGTGCCGCCCGAACCGGAGTTGAAGCGCGGAAAGCCCCATCTGCTGTGCTACCTGGGCGTCATGGGCCCGCAGGACGGCGTCGACTACGCCTTGCGGGCCCTCGCGAAGCTGCGCGACGAGCTCGGCCGGACCGACTGGCACGCGGTGTTCGTCGGCGGCGGCGACGCCTTCGACGCGATGGTGGCACTGTCCCGGCGGCTCGGGCTCTCGGAGCAGGTGGAGTTCACCGGGCGCGTTCCGGACGCCGACCTGGTGCGCCACCTGTCCACCGCGGACGTGTGCCTCTCCCCCGACCCGCGCAATCCGCTCAACGACGTGTCGACCATGAACAAGGTCCTGGAGTACATGGCGATGGGCCGGCCCGTCGTCTCGTTCGACCTCCGGGAGGCGCGGGTCTCCGCCGGTGACGCCGCCGTGTACGCGCCCGCCAACGACGAGGCCGCGTTCGCCCGCCTCATCGCGCAGCTGCTGGACGACCCGGAGGCGCGGGCCCGGATGGGCAAGATCGGCCAGGAGCGGATCAGCGGCCGGCTCTCCTGGCGGAACTCGCAGGCGGCGCTGCTCGCCGCCTACTCCGCCGCCTGCCGGGACACTCCGGCGTCGGCGGGCCAGGCGAACCGGACGGGGAAGAGGCCCCGCCGTTGAGCGACGACACGATACGCCTGGCCACGATCGGGCGGATCATCCGTGGGCGCTGGCGGCTCCTCGCCGTCCTCGCCGTGGTGGGCGCGCTCGTCGGCTACGGCGCCTCGCTGCTCTTTCCGCCGAGTTTCACGGCGTCGGCATCGGTCCTGCTGCCGGGGCAGTGGGAGGAGCGCGAGCTGCTGACGCAGGTGGACGTCGCGACCAGTTCGACGGTGGTCGACCGTGCGGCGGCCGCCCTCGGCTGGGCCGGGGTGAGCGGCAGCGAGCTGCGGGACCGGGTGGGCGCCAAGGCAGCCGACGGGAACATCATCACCGTGTCGGGCACGGCCGACACTCCGGAACGCGCCCAGCGGCTCACCGACCAGATGGTCCATCAGTTCGTCACGTTCGCCGCACGGATGGCGGGCGAGAGCGCCGACCCCGAAGCGGCGGCGCGACCCGAGGCGCTGCGGCAGACGGTGGTGCAGACCAGCCGCCGCATCACCGAGCTGGCCGAGGCCGCCGACCCGGGACGGACCGTGGAGGGCGTGCAGACCCGCACCGAGCTGGCGAAGCTGCGCACCGCACTACAGGAGGCCCTCAACAAGCTGGACCAGGCCGCCCCGGCCGCCAGCAAGGCCAACATGGTCGTCATGGGGCCGGCGACCCGGCCGGCCGGCGAGGCGCCACCGACGCGCACGCAGCTCATCGCCGCCGGGGCACTGCTGTTCTTCCTGCTCGCGGTCATCGGCCATCTCACCGCCGCACGGCGGGGTCACCGACTGCGCGCCGCACCGGAGATCGCCGCGGCGCTGGGCTCGACGCTGCTGGGCACCGTCGACGTACCCGAGGAACGACCCGCGCGCCGGCCGGCAGGCCGTGGCCGGTGGGCCCGCATCCGCGCGCTGCTGGACCTCGACGTCCGGTGGGACGCACCCGCCCCGCAGACGTCCGGCGACGAGGCCACCAGGCAGCTCCGCTACCGGCGGCTGTGCGCCCGCCTCCGGGACGAACTGCCGGCCCCCCGGCGGCTGCTGGTCGTCGTTCCGGACGGTGACGAGATCGCCGGCCGGGCCGCCGGGCAGCTCGCCGTCGAGGCCGGGGGCGCTCCCTCCCCGAGCTCTTCGTACAGGGGATGCCCCGTGCTGCGGACGGTGCGGGTTTCGGTGGACCGGCCGATGGTGCCGGACCGCGACGACGAGTCCGGTGTCCTGGTCGTGCTCAGCGCGGGCAGTTGGACCGCGTCAGAGCTCACCGGCATCGCCGAGGCGTGTGCGGACGCCCGGCACGAGGTCGTCGGGATCGTCCTCGCCGGTCCGGTCCGGGCCCGTGCGACGCGGTCCGCGGACCGTCCTCGGGCCGCCGCGGCGCCGGTGCTCGCGCTGGCCGACGACGCGGCGGGAGGTGCCGGGTGACGACGCGTACGACGTCGGAGTCGTCGGCCGCCGCTCCGCTGTTGGACCTCCAGGCACTGGTGGTGGCGGTGCGCAGGCGGCGCCGCCTGTGGTGCGCCATGGCGCTGCTGGGGCTGCTCGTCGGCGCGGCGGTGGCGGTGCTGCTGCCGACGCCGCCGACCGCGGTGACCAAAGTGCTGGTCGCGCACAAGGAGGACCAGCCGAACGACCCCGGAACGCTGATCCGCACCGACGTCGCGCTGCTGGGGACCACCCGGATCGCCGACGAGGCCCTGAAGTCCCTCAAGTCCCCGGAAAAGCCGGCGGACTTCCTGCGGGACTACCAGGGCACCGGCCTGACCAACAACCTGTTGCAGATCGACGTGACGGGCCGCAGCGACGCGGAGGCGGTGGCCCGGGCCAAGGCGCTGGCCGAGGCGTTCGTCGCGGACCACGTGCGGCGGATGTGGGATGCCGCGAAGACCGAGGCCAAGGCCCTGGACGACCAGCGCGACCGCTTGCGGGACGAGCTCGCCCAGGTCAACAAGGCGATCGGGGACCGGGCGCCGGGCGGCGACCCGAAGGACTCCGCGAGCCTTGAGTCGCGCTTCGCCCGCCGGGCCGAACTCACCTCGCGGATCGCCGACTTCGACCAGCGTGCCGAGGAGGCGCGCACCGGCACGCCCCAGGTCATCGCCGGCACGCAGATCGTGGACGCCCCGCGCGCGCTGCCTCGCTCCCTGGCCAAGGCCGCGCTCACCCACGCCGCGGTCGGGCTCGTCCTCGGCCTCGTCCTGGGGCTCGCGCTGGCCGCGGTCGGCGTGGTGGTGGCGGACCGCCCGGTGTTGCGCCGGGACATCGCCGCGAATTTGGGCGCGTCGGTCATCGCCGAGCTGCCCCGCCGGTCGGGCCGGCCGTGGCAGCGCCGGCGGGTCCGGACGGCGCGCGAACGGCTCGTCGTGTCCCTGGCCCGCACCGTGCGCGGCTCCGCGGAACCGGTGTCGCTGCTGGAACTGGGCTGTGCGCGCAGCACGAGCGCGCTCGCCCTGGACCTCGCCGGGTCCCTCGCACCGGACGGACCGGTGGTCGTCGTCGACGGTCTGCCCGGCCCGCAGCTCGCGGGTCGCCGCCGGAAGCCGGGAGGCCCGAGCGTGGTCGGCGGCGAGCCCGCGGCGGCCGGGTCGCCCGACGAACGCCGGTTCGGCGTGGGCTCGGTGGCGCCCGGTACCGCGTGGACCGACCTCCAGTACCTCGGCACCCGGACCGTGCTCGTCGTGCGGGCCGGGCACGGCAACGCCGCCTGGCTGCACACCGTGGCGCGGCAACTCGCGGACCAGCACATCGCGGTGCTCGGTGTGGTGCTGATCGACCCCGATCCGCGGGACCGGACCGACGGCACGCTGTGGGACGGGCTACAGACCGCGCTGCGCGGCCGCAGCGAGCGGCCGGCCCGGCAGAACGGTGGGGGTACCTCCCACGCCGTTCAGGCAGTGGGGGAGGGCCGGCCGCGGGGGCAGTTGCAGCCGATGCGCGCGGCGCGGGTCCCGGACAACGACCAGGAGGCTCGGTAGGACATGTGTGGCATCGCAGGGACGTACCGATGGCCGGACGGGAAGGTCGTCACCGACCGGCTCACCGACACCCTCGCCCACCGCGGTCCGGACGGGGCGGGCCGGTATGACCACCCGGTCGGTGACGGCGAAGTGTCCCTCGGACACCGCCGGTTGGCGATCATCGACCTGTCCGGGACCGGCGCCCAGCCGATGGTCTCGGGCGGCCTCGCCCTGACGTACAACGGCGAGTTGTACAACGCGCCCGAGCTGCGTGCCGAGCTGGCGTCCGCCGGGGTGCGCTTCCGCGGCACCTCCGACACCGAGGTGCTGTTGGAAGCCTGGCGGCGCTGGGGCACCGACTGTCTGCCCCGGCTGCGCGGCATGTTCGCGTTCGGGATCTTCGACGAGTGGACCGGTGAACTGGTGCTCGCCCGGGACCAGTTGGGCATCAAGCCGCTGTTCCTGCTGCGGCGCGGTGCGGGCCTGGCGTTCGCCTCCGAGCTCAAGGCGCTCGCCGCGGCGACCGGCGGCTCGCTGGAGGTGGACCACGCGGCGCTGGTGGCGTCGCTCCTCTACTACTGGGTGCCGGATTCGCGGTGCGCGTTCCGCGAGGCGGAGAAGCTGCCGCCGGGGAGTTGGCTGAGGTGCCGGCCCGACGGCCGGGTGGAGCGCGGCCGGTTCTGGCACCTGCGGGACGTCGCCGCCGAGGGCCGGGAACGGGCCCGGGCCGGCGAACTGCCGGACGTCGCGGCCGTCGTCGAGGAGTCGACCCGGCGTCACCTGCGCTCCGACGTGCCCGTGGCGACCTTCCTCTCCGGTGGCCTCGACTCCAGTTACCTGACCGCGCTGGCGGCCCGCGACCGGCCCGGGATCTCCGCCTACACGATCGGGTTCCGCGCCGAGGACGCCAGGTTCGAGGCGATGCCGGACGACCTGCGCCACGCCCGGCAGGTGGCCGAGCGGTTCGGCGTCGACCTGCACGAGATCGAGATCGCTCCGAACGTGCTCGACCTGCTGCCGCAGATGACGTACCACCTGGACGAGCCGATCGGCGACCCCGCCGCGATCAACACGTTCCTGATCTGCTCGGCCGCCCGGGAGGCCGGGGTCAAGGTGATGCTCTCGGGGATGGGTGCCGACGAGCTGTTCGCCGGGTACCGCAAGCACCTGGCCAACCTGCTCGCACTGCGCTACCAGCGCGTCCCGCGCCCGCTGCGGCGCGGCCTGTCCCGGGCCGTGGACCGGCTGCCGGTCGCCACGGCCCGCCGGGGGTACCGGTCCGTGCGCTTCGCCAAGCGGTTCCTCTCCTTCGCCGAACTGCCGGAGGAGACCGCGTTCCGGCGCAGCTACACGATGTACGACCGGGACGAGTTGCTCGCCCTGCTCGATCCGGACCTGGCCGGGACGGTCCAGGACGTGCTCGCCGAACACGCGGACGTCTATCAGGACAACGACCTCGACGACTTCGTCAACCGCATGTGCCTGGGCGACGCCCGGATGTTCCTGCCGGGCCTGAACCTCGCGTACACCGACCGGTCGAGCATGGCCGCGTCGACGGAGGTGCGGGTGCCGTACGTGGACGTCGAGGTGGTCAGGGCGGCGTTCGCGGTGCCCGGCGACCGCAAGATCGTCGGGCGGCAGGGCAAGGCCGTCCTCAAGGAGGCGGCCACCTCGATCCTGCCGCGGGAGATCGTCTACCGGCCCAAGGGCCTGTTCAGCGCCCCGCTGCGCGCCTGGATGAGCCGGGACCTGGCGCCGCTGGTGCGCGAGGTGGTGCACGACGGCGTGCTCGTCACCTCCGGGCTGCTGCGCCGCGACGCCCTGGCGCGCATGGTCGCCGAGGACGCCGCCGGACAGCGGGACTACTCCAAGCATCTGTGGCACGTGCTGACCCTCGAACACTGGTATCGCGGCGCGACCTCCGGGTCCGGCCCGAGCGCGCGCACAACGGCGTAGAAGACGGCTGAGGAACAAGGGGACTTCGGGTGAAACAGGTTGTGCAGAACTACAAGAGCGGCGAGCTGGCGGTGCTCGACGTGCCGGTACCGGGGTGCAAGCCGGGCGGCGTGCTGGTCCGCAGCGCCTACTCGCTGATCTCCACCGGGACCGAGCTGATGAAGGTGTCCGAGGCCGGCATGTCGATGCTGGGCAAGGCCCGCTCGCGGCCGGACCAGGTGGCGAAGGTCATGCAGAGCGTGGCGACCAACGGGGTGCCCGCCACCTACCGCAAGGTGATGGGCAAGCTGGACTCCTACACACCGCTGGGCTACTCGCTGTGCGGGGTGGTCGAGCAGGTCGGCACCGGCATCGACGACGTGAAGGTCGGCGACTTCGTGGCCTGCGCCGGCAACGAGCACGCGTTGCACGCCGAGCTGAACTGGGTGCCGAGGAACCTCTACGCCCCGGTGCCGGACGGCCTCGCGCCGCGGCACGCCGCCTTCGGCACCGTCGGGTCGATCGCGATGCAGGGCGTGCGCCGCGGCGAGCCGCAGCTCGGCGACGTGGCGCTGGTCATCGGCCTCGGCCTGATCGGCCAGTTGGTGGTGCAACTCCTCGGCGCCTCGGGAGTCCGCGTCGTCGGCGTCGACCCCGACCCGGCGCGCTGCGAGCTGGCCGAGCGCCTGGGCGCCGCGGCCTGCGGCGATCCCGCGTCCGCGGCCATGGAGGCCGCCGTCGCCGAACTCACCGACGGCCACGGCGTGGACCAGGTGTACCTGGCCGCCGGCGGCGGCAGCAACCAACCCGTCGAGCTGGCCGCCCGGCTGTGCCGGGACCGCGGCCGGGTCGTCGACATCGGCAAGTGCCGCCTGGACCTGCCGTGGAACGCGTACTACGAGAAGGAACTCGACGTCCGGTTCTCCCGCAGTTACGGCCCCGGGCGCTACGACCCGGAGTACGAGCTCCAGGGGCGGGACTACCCGATCGGCTACGTGCGCTGGACCGAGCGCCGCAACCTGGCCTGCTTCCTCGACCTCGTCGCCCGCGGCCGCGTCGACGTGGAGCCGCTGGTCTCGCACGTCGCCGCCTTCGACGACGCCGTCGAGACGTACCGGCGCCTGGAGGACGGCGCTCTGAAGGCCGTGGCCGTACTGTTCCGGTACCCCGAACACCCGGGCGCCGGCGAAGTGGAGGCCCCGGCGGTGGCCGTGCCGGCGGTGCAGGTGCGGCGGAGTCCGGCCCGGAGCGCCACGACGCCGGTGCGCCTGGCGTTCGTCGGCGCGGGGAACTACGCGACGTCGATGCTGCTGCCGCACCTGGCCGGGCGCGACGGCGTCGAGCTGTCGGCCGTCGTCACCACGACGGCGCTGTCCGCGGCCAACGCGCAGCGCACGTTCGGCTTCGCCGAGGCGACCACCGACCTCGACGCGGTGCTCGGCGACGAGGCCATCGACGCGGTGTTCGTCGTCACCCGGCACAGCTCGCACGCCGAACTGACCCGGCAGGCGCTGCTGGCCGGCAAGACGGTGTTCGTCGAGAAGCCCCTGGCCCTCACCGAGGACGAGCTGGCCGGCGTGCTCGCGGCGGTGGCGGAGTCCGGCAACGACCGGTTGCAGGTGGGGTTCAACCGGCGGTTCGCGCCGCTGCTGACCGAGGCCAAGCGGCGGTTCGGCACCCGGACCGGCCCGGCGAGCCTGCGCTACCTGGTCAACGCGGGCCGCCTCCAGCACGGCAGCTGGTACCTCCAACAGGGCACCGAGGGCTCGCGGTTCGAGGGCGAGGGCGGGCACTTCATCGACACGGCGAGCTGGCTGCTCGGGGCCGACCCGGTCTCGGTGTACGCCGTCGCCCCGTCCGGCAACGAGGACCTCCAGGTCGTGCTGCGCTACCCGGACGGGTCCCTCGCCACCCTCAGCTACGTCACCACCGGCGCGCCCGGCTTCCCCAAGGAGACGCTGGACCTGGTCGCGGACGGCAAGGTGCTGCGGCTCGACGACTTCGTCCGGGCCTCGGTGCACGGCCCCGAGAAGTGGGTCAGTTCCCGGCTGCCCAAGGCCCGGGACAAGGGCCAGAACGCCGAACTGGCCGCGTTCGTCAAGGCCGTGCGGACCGGCGGGCCGATGCCGGTGCCGCTGGAGTCGCTGGTCGCCACCACGACGGCCACCCTCGCCGTGCGGGCCGGCCTGGTCGGCGGCGCGCCGGTGACGTTGGCGAGGGCGCGATGACCGTGATCTCGGGGAGTCCGGGCTGGTACCTGCGGCGGCTGTCCCGGATGGCGCCGGCCGAAATCGGCGGCCGGGTGGGCGACGCGGTGCGCAGGCGGCGGTGGCGGTCGGCGCGGCCGCACTGCCCGCGCGTGACCGGCACCCGGTTCACCGCGGTGCTGCCCGCCGGGGCGCTCTCCGCGGTACCTCCGGACGCCGCGAAACGGCTCGTCGCCGAAGCGGACCGGCTGATGGACGGGCACGTGACGTACTTCGGGGTGGTCCGCGAGGACCTGGCCGACCCGGACTGGTGGGCCGATCCGAAGACCGGGCGCCGGGCCCCGTCGGGCTACGCCTTCGACGTGCCGTACCGGAGCGAGGACGCGGTCGGCGACATCAAGCAGATCTGGGAGCTGTCCCGGCACCAGTACCTCACCGTGCTCGCCGCCGCCCACGCGGTCACCGGGGACGAGCGGTACGCGGAGCGCGTGGCCGCGCACCTGCGGTCGTGGTGGGCGGCCAACCCGCCGCTGCGCGGCGTGCACTGGATCAGCGGCATCGAACTGGGCATCCGGCTGCTGTCCTGGGTGTGGATCCGCCGGCTGCTCGACGGCTGGCCGGGCGCGGCCGGGCTGTTCGAGGACAACCCGGTGGCGGTGAACCAGATCTGGCACCACCAGCGTTGGCTGGCCGCCTTCCCCAGCCGGGGGTCCTCGGCGAACAACCACGTCATCGCCGAGGCCGCCGGGCAGTTCGCCGCGGCCTGCGCGTTCGGGTGGTTCCCCGCCTCGGCGCGCTGGCGTGCGGACGCGCTGCGGTCGCTGGAGCGGCACCTGCGGAACAACACCTTCGGTTCCGGCCTCAACCGCGAACTGGCCACCGAGTACCACGGACTCGTGCTGGAACTCGGCCTGGCCGCGCTCGCCGAGGCGGACGCCGCCGGCGTGCCGGTGCCCGCGACCGTCCGGCTGGTGCTGCTGCGGATGACCGACGCGCTCGCGGCCGTCGTCGACGACCGGCTGCGGCCGCCGCGCCAGGGCGACGCGGACGACGGGCACGGTCTGGTCGTCGACGGCGCGGGCACCGACCGCTGGGCCTCGCTGCTGGCGACCGGCGACGCCGTGTTCGGCCGGCTCGCCTGGTGGCCGACGGTGACGGGCACCGATGTGCGCACCCCGTTGCTGGCCGCGCTGATCGCACCCGACGTGCGGGACGTGGCCCGCCCGGCGAGCCGGCCGGCGCACTTCGCCGACGCCGGGATGACCGTCCTGCGCGGCCCGACGGGGATCTGGTGCCGCTGCGACGGCGGTCCGCACGGTTTCCTGTCGATCGCCGCGCACGCCCACGCGGACGCGCTGTCCGTGGAGGTGCGGCACGACGGGGTCGATGTGCTCGCCGACCCGGGGACGTTCTGCTACCACGGGCAGCCCGAGTGGCGGCGGTACTTCCGCTCGACCCTCGGCCACAACACCCTGCAACTGGACGGTGGTGACCAGTCCGGGTCCGGCGGCCCGTTCCTGTGGACCCGGCATGCCCGCAGCCGCGTCCTGGGCGCGGACCCGTCCGACGAGGGCGTGGCCCGCTGGTGTGCCGAGCACGACGGATACGAGGGCCGGGTGCACCGCCGAAGCGTGGAACTGACTTCTGCGCGGCGGGAGTTGAGGATCGTCGACGAGGTGCGCGGCCGGCGCCGGGCCGCGGTGCGCCTCGCGTTCCACCTCGGTCCGGCGATCGTCGCGGACCTGGTGGACGACCGGGCGGTGCTCACCTGGACCCGGGACGGCGAGGACCGCTCCGCGGTGCTCGACCTGCCCGGGCAGCTGCGCTGGCGGGCACACCGCGGCGAGACCGCTCCGCCGCTGGGCTGGTACTCCGCCGGCTTCGGGCGCAAGGAACCCGCCACCACCCTGGTCGGCACCGGCTTCGCCGACGGCGCGGAGGGCTTCACCACCGTGCTCAGGTTCCGCGGCTAGGGGGGCGCGTGGGGAGCGAGAGGCGGCACTGGGCGTGGGCGGCGGCACCACTGGCGCTGGCCCTGCTGGCGGCGACCGGCTGCGAGGGCGCGCAAGGCGCCCGGCCGAAGGCGACCGCTGCGCCCGTCGCGTCCGGGGCCTCGTCCACGTCCGTGGCCCGGGTGTGCGCCGCGCCCGCGGCCGGGCCGACGAAGGCGCCGGCGGGCGCGGTGACGGTCGATCCCGCGGTGGTCGGCGACCTGGCGGCGAAGACCAAGGACAATCCCCCGCACACCACGTTCTGGCTCCGCCCCGGCACGCACCGGCTCGCCCCGGACCGCTACGCCCAGGTCATCCCCAAGGAAGGGGACCGCTACCTGGGTGCGCCGGGCGCGGTGCTCGACGGCCGGGAGGAGAACCAGTACGCGTTCGGCGGCGGCGCCCGCGACGTCACCCTCCGCTTTTTGACCGTGCAGCGTTTCGTCGCGCCGCAGAACGAGGGCGTGGTCAACCACGACTCGGCCGACGGATGGGTGATCGAGCACGCCACGCTCCGGAACAACTCGGGGGCCGGGCTGATGGCCGGCGACCACCAGCGGGTCCGCGCCAGCTGCCTGCGCGACAACGGGCAGTACGGCCTGAACGCGTACACGGCCCGCGGCCGGGTCACCGACCTGGTGGTCGAGGGCAACGAGATCGCGGGCAACAACACCGGTGACTGGGAACGGCGCCGGCCGGGGTGCGGCTGCACCGGAGGGGTGAAGTTCTGGGCCGTCAACGGCGCCGAGGTACGCGGCAACTGGGTGCACGACAACCGCGGAACGGGGGTGTGGGCGGACACCAACAACAACGACTTCCGCATCGAGGACAACGTGATCGAGGCCAACGACGGCGCCGCCCTGATCTACGAGACCAGCTACAACGCGGTCATCCGGAACAACACGATCCGGCGGAACAACTGGGTCGAGGGCCGTCGGGCCGCCGACCGCGGCGACGACTTCCCGTTCGCGACCGTCTACCTGTCCGAATCCGGTGGCGAACCACGGATCCGGGCGCGCATCGACAAGATCGAGATCTACCGGAACGTGCTGGAGAACAACTGGAACGGCATCACCCTGTGGGAGAACGCCGACCGGTTCTGCAACAGCCCGGCCAACACCTCGTCCAGTGCCTGCACCTTGCTGGTGCGGGACACCGCCCGCTGCGCGGAGCCGGCGATCGCCAGCGCACCGCTCTACGCCGACTGCCGGTGGAAGACCCAGCGGGTGGACATCCACGCCAACCGCTTCGTGCTGGACCCGTCCGTCGTCACGTGCACGGCGAAGTGCGACCGCATGGCGGTGCTGGCCAACTACGGGACCTACCCGGACTGGTCGCCGTACCAGGGCGACGGGGTGGCCGAGGCGATCACCAGCCGGCAGCACAACCGCTGGCACGACAACGTCTACGTCGGACCGTGGAAGTTCGTCGCCCACGATCCCAGCCGGGTCCTCGACGCCGGGCAGTGGCAGGGCACGCCGTACCAGCAGGACGCCGGCAGCATCCTCGCCCCGCAGGCCGGTGGTTGAGATGGGCGGGGACCTGACGCCCGGTGGGCCGCCGGGCGGACCGGACACGGCGGGCACCCGGCCCGGCGCGGCAACGCGCCCCGCCGGCACGCCGAAGGCCGTCGGGATCGTCTGGGCGTTGCTGGTCCTCAACACGCTCGGCTCCGCCGGGGCGAAGACCGTCATCCCGCTGCCCCGCTCCCTGATCCAGGTGGTCACCATGGGCGCGCTGGTCGCCGCGTTCGTGCTGGCGCTCGTCCTCAACCGCCGACTGCGGGTGCGCCCCAGCGCCTTCCTGTCCCTGCTCACGCTGCTGCTGGTGACGAGTGTGATCTCCAGCGCCCGCCTGGAGTCCGGGTTCGGCGCGCTGTTCCGCTGCACCAGGCTGGCCCTCTTCGTCGGCACGCTGTGGCTGCTCAGTCGCTGGTGGGACGACGGCCCGACGTTCGTCCGGCACCACGTCCGGACGTACTTCGCGGTGCTCGGATCGGTGGCCGCCGGCCTGGTCGTCTCACCGGGCGCGGCCCTCCCCGACCTCTACGGCGGGCGCCTCGTCGGCGCGCTGTGGCCGCTCACCCCGCCGCAGATCGGGCAGTACGCCGCGGTGATCGTCGGGCTCACCGTGCTGCTGGTACTGGGCCGCCGGACCGACCGGGCCGGCGCGGCGGCGGTCATCGTGCCGTCGCTGGTCCTGCTCGCGTTGACCCACACCCGGACGGCCACGCTCGGGATGGTCCTCGGGCTGGCGTTGGCGATCGGCTCGCTCCTGCTGACCAGCGCCGCCGCCCGCCGGTTCTTCACCTGGGCGGTGCTGTGCGCCGCGGTGGCCGCGGTGGCGCTCGGTTCCGTGCTGGAGGCGTGGTTCCTGCGCGGACAGAGCCAGGAGAACTTCTCCAGCCTCACCGGACGCGCCAAGGTCTGGGACGCGCTGCTGGCGGCGCCCCGGTCGACCTCGGAGCAGCTGTTCGGCGTGGGCCTGGGCGACAAGTCGTTCGGCGGGCTGCCGATCGACAACAGCTGGCTGGCCGTCTACAACGAGCAGGGTCTGATCGGCATCGCCCTGGTGGCGGCGCTCCTCCTCGTGCTGGGCGGCGTCGCGCTGCTGCGGCCGCCGTCGCTGCCGAGGGCCTGCGCGATCTTCCTGATCAGCTACTGCGCCATCGCGTCGTACACCGAGGCCGGGCTTGGCGACGCCTCGCCGTACCTGCTGCATCTGGCCCTCGCCGCCGCGCTGCTGGCGACGCCCGCCGCGACCACGCCCGTCCCCGCGCCCGAAGTTCCCCGACGCCGCGTCCCGCGACGGGCCCACAGATCGGAGGTGTCCTGACCATGCACGTCCTCGTGGTGCACAACCGCTACGCCTCGGCGCAGCCGAGCGGGGAGAACAAGGTCGTCGACCAGGAGGCGGCGCTGCTGCGCGCGGCCGGCCACCGGGTCGAGCTGTTCGAGCGGCGCAGCGACGACATCGCCGCCCGGTCCCTGCCCGGCAAGGCCGCGGTGCCGCTGCTGGTGCCGTGGAACCCGGCGGTCCGCGCGGAACTCACCGCCCGGTTGCGCACCGAACGGCCGGACGTGGTGCACGTCCACAACGTCTTCCCGCTCCTGTCGCCGGCGGTGCTGGCCGCCTGCGCCGACGCCGGCGTGCCCGCCGTCGCCACGCTGCACAACTACACGCAGGTCTGCCCGCCCGGCACGTTGCAGCGGGACGGCCGGCAGTGCACCGAGTGCGTCGGGGCGGCGCCGCTGCCCGCCGTCCGGCACGGCTGCTACCGGGGCTCCCGGCTCGCGACGGTGCCGCTCGCGGTCAGCCTGTCGGTCAACCGGCGGCGCTGGCGGTCCGGTGTGGAGCGGTTCTTCTGCATCTCCGCGGCGCAGCGCGACGTCCTGGTGCGGGCCGGCATGCCGGCCGAACGGCTGGCGGTGAAGCACAACTTCGTGCCCGAACCGGACGTCCGCCGAACGGGCGCCGGCGAGCACCTGCTCTATCTCGGGCGGCTCGCGGAGGCCAAGGGCGTGCGGCTGCTCATGGCCGCGTGGGACGAGCTCGCGGCGGGCGGCGGGGTGGGCGTGCCGCTCGTGATCGCCGGCACGGGGCCGCTGGAGCGGGAGGTGACCGCCTGGGCGGCGGCCCGGGACGACGTGCGCTACGTCGGTCTGTACGACACGGCGGAGTGCCAGCGGGCCCTCGCGCGCTCGGTCGCCGTGGTGGCTCCCTCGACGTGGCTGGAGGCGTTCGGCCTGGTGGTCGTCGAGGCGATGGCGGCGGGGGTGCCGACCGTCGCCGCCGGTCACGGCGCCTTCGTCGAACTCGTCGAGGACGGGGTGAGCGGGCTGCTGCACCGGCCGGGCGAGGTCGCCTCGCTCGCGGCGTGCATGCGCCGGATCGCGACCGAGCCGGCCCGCAACCGGGAGCTGGGCCGGGCGGCCCGGCTCCGCTACGAACGGGGCTTCAGCCCGGCCGTCGGGCTGGAGCGCCTGCTGGAGGAGTACCGCACCGCGATCGCGGGGCGGTCGGCACCGACTCGCGGCGGGGAGACCCGCGCGAGCAGGGGGGATGGGGACAGTAGATGACACGATGCCGACTCTGCGGCTCGGAAGCGCTGGCGAGCGTCGTCGACCTTGGGGCGACGCCACCGTGCGAGAGCTTCCTCGCCGCGGACCAACTGGACACGGTGGAGCCGACGTACCCGCTGCACCTGCGGGTCTGCGCCGACTGCTGGCTGGCGCAGATCCCGCCGCTGATCACGCCGGAGGAGACGTTCACCCAGTACGCGTACTTCTCCTCCTACTCGTCCTCCTGGGTGGAGCACGCGCGCACGTTCGTCGCCGATGCCGTGCGGCGGCTGGCTCTCGGCCCCGACTCCTTCGTGGTCGAGGTCGCGAGCAACGACGGGTACCTGCTGCGGCACATCGTGGACCGGGGGATCCGCTGCCTGGGCATCGAGCCGTCGGTGAACGTCGGTGCCGCGGCCCGGGACGCGGGGGTGCCCACGCGCACGGAGTTCCTGTCCCCGGACACCGGCTCGGCCGTCCGCGCCGAGCACGGCCCGGCGGACCTGGTCGTGGCCAACAACGTGTACGCGCACATCCCCGACGTCGTGGGGTTCACCCGGGGACTGCGCGCCCTGGTCGCCGACGACGGGTGGGTCTCGATAGAGGTGCAGCACCTGCTGACCCTGATCGAGGAGAACCAGTACGACACGATCTACCACGAGCACTTCCAGTACTACACGGTCGGCTCCGCGATCCGGGCGCTGGCGAGCGGCGGACTCGCGCTCGTGGACGTCGAGTTGCTGCCCACGCACGGCGGCTCCATCCGGCTGTGGGCCCGGCCGGCCGAGGTGGCCGGCGAGCCGAGTCGGCAGGTGGCCGACGTGCTGGCCCGGGAGAAGGCCGCCGGGCTGCGGGAGCTGTCCGGCTACACCGAGTTCTCCGGTCGCGTGGCCAAGGTCCGCCGGGACCTCCTGACGTTCCTCATCGGGGCGGCCGAACGCGGCGAGACGGTCGTCGGCTACGGCGCGCCGGGCAAGGGCAACACCCTGCTCAACCACTGCGGCATCCGCCCGGACCTGCTCCCGTACACCGTCGACCGCAACCCGTACAAGCACGGCAGGTTCACCCCGGGCACCCGCATCCCGATCCTGCCGCCCGAGCAGATCGCCGCCGACCGACCGGACTACGTCCTCGTCCTCCCGTGGAACCTGCGGGACGAACTGGTCGAGCAGTTGTCCTTCGTGCACGCCTGGGGCGGCCGGCTGGTCTTCCCCATCCCGGAACTGAGCATCGTCGAGGTCACGTCGTGAAAGAGGTCACAGCATGAAGGTCGTCCTGTTCTGCGGCGGCTACGGGATGCGGATGCGCAGCGGCGCCGCAGACGACGTGCCCAAGCCGATGGCGATGGTCGGCCCCAGGCCGCTGATCTGGCACGTCATGCGCTACTACGCGCACTTCGGGCACCGGGAGTTCATCCTGTGCCTGGGCTACGGGGCGCACCACATCAAGGACTTCTTCCTCCACTACGAGGAGACGACGTCCAACGACTTCGTACTGCGGGGCGGGCGGACCGAGCTGCTGTCCACCGACATCGCCGACTGGACGATCACGTTCGCGCAGACCGGCGTCGAGTCGCCGATCGGGGAGCGGCTGCGCCGGGTGCGGCACCACCTGGACGGCGACGAGATGTTCCTCGCCAACTACGCGGACGTCCTCACCGACGCCCCGCTGCCGGAGATGATCGACAACTTCGCCCGGCGCGACGCCGGTGCGTCGATGATGGTGGTGCCCCCGCAGTCCTCGTTCCACTGCGTCGATCTGGCCGAGGACGGCCTGGTCGGGGGCATCACCGCGGTGAGCGAACTGCCGCTGTGGGAGAACGGCGGCTACTTCGTGCTCCGCCAGGAGGTCTTCGACCACATACCCGAGAACGGGGATCTGGTCGCCGACGGGTGCGCCCAACTCGCCAAGCGGGGGCGGTTGGTGGCGCACCGGCACCGCGGCTTCTGGAAGCCGACCGACACCGTGAAGGAGCGGGCCGCGCTCGACGCCGCCCACGCCCGGGGCGACCGCCCGTGGGCCGTGTGGGAACGGGGCGGCGCGGGGGCCGACGCGGCCGGCAGCAGGGCCTGCGCCGGAGCGCGGGCGTGATCCGGCTCGGGGCGGAGCGCCTGGACCGGATCGTCGCGGTGGGCGCGCACTGCGACGACATCGCCATCGGCGCCGGCGGCACGCTGCTCGCGCTGTGCCGCGCGCGGCCGGGCCTCCGCATCGACGCACTGGTGCTCTCCGGCGGCGGCAGCGAACGGGAGCAGGAGGAACAGGCCGCGCTCACCGCCTTCTGCCCGGGCGCCGAACTGCACCTGACCGTCGACAAGTTGCCGGACGGCCGACTGCCCGTGCACTGGGACGAGGCCAAGGCCGCGGTCGAGGAGCTGCGCGCGCGGACCGAGCCGGACCTCGTGCTGGCCCCGCGCACCGACGACGCGCACCAGGACCACCGCGGCCTGGCGCAGCTGGTGCCCACCGCGTTCCGCGACCACCTCGTACTCGGCTACGAGATCGTCAAGTGGGACGGCGACCTCGGCCGGATGGCGGCGTACCAACCGCTGTCGCCGGAGACCGCCGAGGAGAAGGTGCGGCTGCTGCAGGAGCACTACCCCTCGCAGCGGCACCGGCCCTGGTACGACCGGGAGTCCTTCCTCGGGCTCGCCCGGATCCGCGGCGTCGAATGCCACGCGCGCTACGCCGAGGCGTTCGCCGTCACCAAACTCACTCTCGACCTGGGGGAATGAACCTTGCGCGTACTGCTCACCGGACACCAGGGCTACCTGGGCACCGTGATGGCCCCGGTCCTCACGGCCGCCGGACACGACGTCGTCGGCCTGGACGCCGGCCTGTTCGCCGACTGCGTCCTCGGCCCGCCGCCCGCGGACCCCGCGGGACACCGGGTGGACCTGCGTGACGTCACGGCCGCACACGTGGCCGGGGTGGACGCGGTGATCCACCTGGCCGCGCTCTCCAACGACCCGTTGGGCTCGCTGGCGCCGGAGCTCACCTACGACATCAACCACCACGCGTCCGTGCGCCTGGCGCGACTGGCCCGCGACGCCGGGGTGCGGCGGTTCCTGTACGCGTCGACGTGCTCGGTCTACGGCGCCGCCGGCGGGGACGAGTTGGTCGCCGAGGACGCCCCGCTGCGCCCGGTGACGCCGTACGCGGAGTCCAAGGTGAAGGTGGAGGACGACCTGCACGCGCTGGCCGACGGCGACTTCAGCCCGGTGTACCTGCGCAACGCCACCGCGTTCGGCTACTCGCCCCGGCTGCGCGCCGACATCGTGCTGAACAACCTGGTGGGCCACGCGCTGCTGTCCGGCGAGGTGCGGGTGCTCTCCGACGGCACCCCCTGGCGCCCGCTGGTGCACGCCGCCGACATCGCCGGGGCCTTCGCGGCCGCGCTGGCCGCGCCCCAAGAAGCGGTGCACGACCGGGCGTTCAACATCGGCAGCGAGGCCAACAACGTCACGGTCGCCGAGATCGCCGCGCAGGTCGCCGAGGCGGTGCCCGGCTCGCAGGTGAGGATCACCGGCGAGAACGGCGCCGATCCGCGGTCGTACCGGGTGGACTTCTCCCGGTTCCGCGCCGCGATCCCCGGCTTCGACTGCGCGTGGACGGTCAAGCGGGGCGCGCTCGAACTCGCCGACGCCTACCGCAAGCACGGCCTCACCGAGGAGGACTTCGCGCGACGCTTCACCCGGCTCGCCGTGCTGCGCGCGGCGTCCGAGGCCGGCGCGGTCGACGACACCCTGCGGCGGCGCCGATGACCGGGCTCGGCGCACAGATGCACGCGCTGGTGGAGCGGCTGTACCCGCTGTGCCGGAGCATCACCGGGGACGGTGTGCGCGACACCCTGGACATCGTCGGCGAGTATCTCCCGCTCACGGTCCACGAGGTGCCGACCGGGACGCGGGTGCTCGACTGGACGGTGCCGCAGGAGTGGAACATCCGGGACGCGTACATCGCCGACGCCACCGGCAAGCGGGTCGTCGACTTCGCCGCGTCCAGCCTCCACGTGCTCGGCTACAGCGTGCCGGTGTCGGCGACCATGCCGCTGTCCGAGCTGCGCGGACACCTGCACACCCTGCCGGAACACCCGAGTTGGGTGCCGTACCGCACCAGCTACTACACACCGGACTGGGGGTTCTGCCTGGCCCAGGAGACCCTGGACGCGCTGCCGGACGGCGCGTACGAGGTGTGCGTCGACTCCACCCTCGCGGACGGCCACCTCACCTACGCCGAGCACGTGGTCCGCGGCCGGGTCCCCGACGAGGTGATCGTCTCCTGCCATGTCTGCCACCCGTCGTTGGCCAACGACAACCTGGCCGGCATCGCGGTGGCCACGTTCCTGGCCAGGGCACTGGCCGAGCAGACGCCTTACCACACCTACCGGTTCGTCTACGCGCCCGGCACCATCGGGGCGATCACCTGGCTGGCCCGCAACGCACAGCGGATCGACCAGGTCAAGCACGGCCTGGTGCTGGCCTGCGCCGGCGACCCGGGCCACCTGACGTACAAGCAGAGCAGGCAGGGCGACGCGGAGATCGACCGGGTGCTGCGGCACGTGCTCGCCGCCTCCGAACGCCCGCACCGCGTGGTCGAGTTCACGCCGTACGGCTACGACGAGCGGCAGTACTGCTCACCCGGATTCGACCTCGGCGTGGGCTCGCTCACCCGCACCCCGTACGCCGCCTACCCCGAGTACCACACCTCCGCGGACAACCCGGACTTCGTCTCCCCGGCGGCGATGGCGGACACCCTCGCCGTCTGCCGGGAGGCGTGCGCCGTGCTGGACCGCAACCGGCGGTACCGCAACCTCAGCCCCTACGGCGAACCGCAGCTGGGCCGGCGCGGGTTGTACGACGCGCTCGGCGGCCGCAGCGACACCAAGCAGGCCCAGCTGGCCATGCTCTGGGTGCTCAACCTCTCCGACGGCGAGCACAGTCTGCTGGACGTCGCCGAGCGGTCCGGGCTGCCCTTCGACACCGTCGCCGCCGCCGCGGACGCCCTGCTCGGCGCCGGGCTGATCAAGGCATGACGCCGATGCCCACCGAGGGCGAGCAGAAGACGGCACCGGTGTCCCCGGCCGGACGGGCCCGGCGGACCGCCAAACGGGCCATGGTCGGCCGACTGTCCTGGGGACTGGCCGACCAGGCGGCCTCCAGCATCTCCAACTTCGTGGTGGGGGTCTACGTGGCCCGCTCGCTGGGGGTGGCCGCGTTCGGCGTGTTCAGCCTGGCCTGGGTGACCTACGGCGTGGTGCTCAACGTCTCCCGCGGGCTGGCCACCGACCCGCTCGTGGTGCGCTTCAGCAGTGTGCCGGCGGCGTCCTGGCGCGCGGCGGTGGCCCGGTCCTCGGGTACCGCGCTCGGCCTCGGCACCGCCCTCGGCGCGGCGTGCCTGGTGGTCGGGCTCGCCCTCGGCGGCCGCGTGGGGCCCGCGTTCGCCTGCCTCGGCGTCGTGCTGCCGGCGCTGCTGCTACAGGACGCCTGGCGGTTCGCGTTCTTCGCCGCCGGCACCGGGCGCAAGGCGTTCGTCAACGACGTCGTGTGCGGCGTCGCGCTCGTCCCGGCCATGGTGGTGGCGACCCACGTGGGCAGCGTGGCCGCCTTCGTGCTCGCCTGGGGCGCGTCCGCCGCGGTGGCGGCGGGGTACGGCTGCCTCCAGTCCGGTATCCGGCCCCGGACGTCCCTGGCGGGCGGGTGGCTGCGCGAGCAGCGCGACTTGGGCTATCGGTACCTGGTCGAGAACGTCGCCCTGAGCGGTGCGAGCCAGCTCCGGGCCTACGGGCTCGGCGCGATCGTCGGGGTCGGCGCGGTGGGTGCGGTCCGGGGCGCCGAGCTGCTCCTCGGCCCGTTCCTCGCGGTGCTGATGGGACTTTCGCTGGTCACCGTCCCGGAGGCGGCACGGGTGCTGCGGCAGGCTCCGCACCGACTGGGCCCGTTCTGCCTCCTGCTGGGCGGCGGGCAGGCCGCAGCGGCGCTGTGCTGGGGCGGGGCGCTGCTGCTGGTACCGGGCCGGCTCGGCGTCCTGGTGCTCGGCGGCGTGTGGCCCTCCGCCGCGCAGCTCATCGTGCCGATCACGCTCGGTGTCGCGGGCGCCGGTCTCGGCACCGGCGCGGCGGCCGGGTTGCGCGCGCTCGCCGCGGCCCGACGCAGCCTGCGCTGCCAGCTGTTCGCCTCCGCCTGTTACGTCGGTGGCGGGCTCGGCGGGGCGGTGGCCGCCGGCACCGTCGGCTCGGCCTGGGGCGTCGCCGCCGCGACCGTCAGCGGCTCGGCCGTGTGGTGGCTGCAACTGCGGTCCGCCCTGCGCGAGCGCCACCACTCCCCCACCCCCGAAGTGAGGACCCCATGACCGCCCGACCGAGGCTGAGCATCGGCCTGCCCGTGTACAACGGCGAGGAGTACCTGGCCGAGTCGTTCGAGGCCCTGCTGGGCCAGACCTACGAGGACTTCGAACTGGTCGTCTCCGACAACGCCTCGACCGACGGCACGCAGGACATCTGCCGCGCGTACGCGGCGCGGGACGCACGCATCCGCTACCTCCGGCTGTCCCGGAACATCGGCGCGACACCGAACCACAACCGGGTGTTCGTCGAGTGCCGCGGCGAGCTGTTCAAGTGGGCCTCGCACGACGACCTGTACGGCCGTGACCTGCTGCGGCGCTGCGTGGAGGCGCTGGACGAGCGGCCGGACGTGATCCTCGCGCACACCGGCCAGGCCGTCATCGACGGCGACGGCCAGGTGAAGGTCC
Source organism: Streptomyces sp. VTCC 41912 (assembly GCF_045799175.1). Lineage (NCBI taxonomy): Bacteria > Bacillati > Actinomycetota > Actinomycetes > Kitasatosporales > Streptomycetaceae > Streptomyces > Streptomyces sp. VTCC 41912. Next base: position 40,776 of record NZ_JBJMAB010000010.1, on the reverse strand, counting down.
CGTACGAGTACGGGCTCGCCACCGACTCCCCGCACCCGCCGGAGCGCTTCCGCAGCCTGCTGTTCGAGCCGGGCGGCGACGACTTCTACGGGGTGCTGCGGGCCGACGTGCTGCGCCGGGTGAAGCCGCTCGACAGCTACCACCACGCGGACCGCACGTTCGTCGCCGAGCTCACCCTGCACGGCCCCTTCCACCAGGTGCCGGAGCTGCTGTACTTCCGCCGCGACCACCCCACCCGCGCCGAGCGGGCGAACCCCTCCAAGCGCGCCCGGTGCGTCAACCTGGACCCGCGCCGGGCGGGCCCGCTGCACCCGACGCCCCGTCTCCTCGCCGAGTACGTCTGGGGCTTCGCCGCGGCGATCCGGCGGGCGCCGCTGTCCCCGGCCGACCGGCGCGCGTGCCACCGCCACCTGGCCGCGTGGATGACCAGCCGGGTCCGGCCGGGCACCGGCGAGCGGGTCGAGGACCGCACCCCGGTCGACCCGGCCCACCTCGGCGTCTCGGTCGACGCCCTCGTGGCCGGCCGTGAGGGGAGGCGGCCATGACGCCCACGCACGCCACTCCGGTCCGCGTCGGGGTGTTCGGTCTGCTCGGCTCCGGCAACCTCGGCAACGACGGGTCGCTGGAGGCCGTGCTCGGCTACCTCCGCGCCGCGCACCCGGACGCGGTCGTGGACGCGCTGTGCGGCGGGCCCGAGGTCGTCACGTCGCGGTACGGGATTCCCGCCACGCGGCTGCACTGGTACCGCGGGGAGTACCGGACCGCGTCCCGTGCCGGTGCGATCGCGGCGAAGGGACTGGGCAAGCTCGTCGACGCCTTCCGCACCGCCGCGTGGGTCCGCCGGCACGACGTGGTGATCGTGCCAGGCATGGGCGTCCTGGAGGCCACGCTGCCGCTGCGGCCGTGGGGCTTCCCGTACGCGCTGTTCCTGCTCTGCGCGTCCGGCCGGCTGCTCCGCACCCCGGTGGCGCTGGTCGGCGTCGGCGCCGCCGCGATCGGCAACCGGTCGACCCGGGCCCTGGTGCGCTGGTCGGCGCGGCTGGCCGCGTACCGCTCGTACCGGGACGCCCAGTCCCGCGACGCGATGCGGGCGATGGGCGTGGACACCAGGGACGACGCGGTCTTCCCGGACCTCGCGTTCTCCCTGCCGACGCCCCGGGCGGGCGGCCCGGCGGGCCCGCCGGGCCTGGTGTGCGTCGGCGTGATGGCCTTCCACGGCAGCGACGACGACCGGGCCCGGGCCGAGGAGATCCACCGCCGCTACCTCGACGGGACGACGCGGTTCGTCCGCGCGCTGGTCGAGGACGGCAGACCGGTCCGGCTGCTCACCGGCGACGCGTGCGACGCGCCGGTGGTCGCCGCGATCCTCGACGCGGTCGACTCCCCCCTGGTCACCGCCGCCACGACGTCCTCGCTCGCCGACCTGATGGCGGAGACGGCGGCCGCCGACAGCGTGGTGGCGATCCGCTACCACAACCTGATCTGCGCGCTGAAGGTCGGCACGCCGACGCTCGCCCTCAGCTACGCGGCCAAGAGCGACGCGCTCATGGCCCGGATGGGCCTCGGCGCGTACCGCCACCCGGCCCGCGAGGTCGACGCCGACCGGCTGCTGGAGCAGTTCCGGGCCCTGGAGAGGGACGCGGCGGGGCTGCGGCGGACCCTCGTCGAGCGGAACCTGGCCGCCGCCCGGCAACTCGACTGCCAGTTCGCCGACTTGACCACGGCCCTGTTCCCTGCGGCCCATCACGCCCACGCCCTGCGGGAGGCTCCATGAACGCGCCCGGCATGAAAGCGACCGAAGTCCCGGCGATCGCCGGCGCCTACCTGTTCGAGCCGACGCCGTACGCCGACGAACGCGGCTTCTTCTGCCGCACCTTCGACGCCGACGTGCTCCGCTCGGTGGGCCTCGACCCGCACGCCTTCGTCCAGGACAGCGTGTCCCGTTCGGCCCGGGGCGTGCTGCGCGGCCTGCACCTGCGCTCGGGCGCCGGCGAGGCCAAACTGGTGCGCTGCTCGTACGGGGGGATCTTCGACGTCGTCGTGGACCTGCGGCCGGACTCGCCGACCTACCTGGGCCTGGCCTGCTTCGAGCTGTCCGGCGAGACGCAGGCGAGCGTGTACGTGCCGGCGGGGTGCGCGCACGGCTTCCAGGCGCTGACCGAGACCGCCGACACCTCGTACCGGATCGACCGTCCGCACGATCCGGCCGAGGACGTGACGATCGCCTTCGACGATCCGGAGCTCGGCATTCCGTGGCCGCTGCCGGTCACGTCGATGTCCCAGCGGGACCGGGAGGCGCCGAGCCTCGCCAAGGCCCTTGAAAGAAAAGAGAGTTGAGGTCGGCGTGACCACCGAAGACATCGAACCCCTCCGCCTGACCCGGTCGCGGCAGGCGAACGAGCGGCTGCACGCCCTGGTCCCCGGGGGCGCGCACACCTACGCCAAGGGCGACGACCAGTACCCCGAGAACCTCGCCCCGGTCATCAGCCACGGCCGCGGTGCCCACGTGTGGGACGTCGACGGCAACCGCTACGTCGAGTACGGCTCCGGACTGCGGTCGGTCAGCCTCGGGCACGCCCACCCCCGCGTGATCGAGGCCGTGCGGCGCGAACTCGACCGCGGCAGCAACTTCGTGCGGCCGTCCATCGTGGAGGTCGAGGCCGCGGAACGCTTCCTGGCCACGGTGCCCACCGCCGAGATGGTGAAGTTCACGAAGAACGGCTCCGACGCCACCACCGCCGCGGTGCGCCTCGCCCGGGCCGTCACCGGGCGCCCGCGGGTGGCCGTCTGCGGCGACCAGCCGTTCTTCTCCGTCGACGACTGGTTCATCGGGACCACGCCGATGTCCGCCGGCATTCCGACGGCGACCACCGAACTCACCGTGACCTTCCCGTACGGGGACCTGGCGGCAGCCGAAGAGGTGCTGACGCGCCATAAGGGCGAGATCGCCTGCCTGATCCTCGAACCCACGGGCCAGACCGAGCCTCCCCCAAGCTCTCCACGACGTTCGAGCGGGCAAGACGCCACTCCGGGCTACCTCGCGGGCCTGCGCCAACTGGCCGACCGGCACGGCTGCGTCCTGGTCTTCGACGAGATGATCACCGGCTTCCGCTGGTCCGAGGCGGGCGCCCAGGGCCTGTACGGCGTCGTCCCCGACCTCTCCACGTTCGGCAAGGCGCTGGGCAACGGGTTCGCCGTCTCCGCGCTGGCCGGACGCCGCGACCTGATGGAACGGGGCGGGCTGCGGCACTCCCACGACCGGGTGTTCCTGCTGTCCACCACGCACGGCGCGGAAACGCACTCCCTGGCAGCCGCGATGGCCGTGCAGAGCACCTACGCCGAGGAGGGCATCACCGACCGGCTGCACGCCCTCGGCGAGCGGTTGGCCGCCGGTGTCCGCGACGTCGCGGCCGGCGCGGGCGTCGGCGACCACGTCGTCGTCCGGGGCCGGGCCAGCAACCTGGTCTTCGCCACCCTCGACGAGCAACGGCAGCCGTCGCAGCAGTACCGCACCCTGTTCCTGCGCCAACTCCTCGCGGGCGGAGTGCTGGCCCCGTCGTTCGTGGTGAGCAGCGCGCTCGACGACGCCGACATCGACCGCACCGTGGACGTGGTGGCCCAGGCATGCGCGGTGTACCGGAAGGCCCTGGACGCCGCCGACCCCACCCCCTGGCTGGCCGGGCGGCCGGTGAAGCCCGCGTTCCGCCGCCTGGCGTGAAGCAACGAGCCGCGAAGTGACGTGACGTGACGTGACGTCAGCGATGCTCCTGCCGGTCGGTGGCCGCCGTCCCATCGACCAGCCGGTCCGCCGCCCGGTCGACCAGCCACGCGGTCGCTGACGTCACCGCCAGGGCGGTGCACCAACCACCGAGGACGTCGGTCGGGTAGTGCGCGCCCAGGGCGACCTGCGCCCACCCCATCGCGCCGCCGGCCACCAGCGCCACGGCGAGCACGAGCAGCGTGCCGGCCGCCCTGCCGAGGCCGAGCCGGCCGGTCACGAGCAGCGCCACCACGAGGGAGATCGCCGTGAGGAAGGCGGTGTGCCCGCTCGGGTAGGACAGGTTGTCGCCGTGGATGGTGCGCCCCACCAGGGACTTGATCAGCGTTGCCGTCCCCACCGTCAGGCCGATCCCGGCGACCACGAACACCGCTGCGCGCGGACGCCTGAGCAGCAGGCAGCCCGTCACCGTGGCCGCGACCAGCGTCGCCGATCCGGCGGGCTCCCCCAGGAAGTCCAACGCCAGGGCGACGTACCGCCACGACGGCCCCGCACCGTCCACCGCCCCCCGGATCCACGCGTCCACGGTGCCGGGCTTGGAGCCGTCGGCATAACGGACCCCGAGCACGACGACCACCAACGCCGCGAGACCCGCAACCGACCCGAGCCACCCGCGCAGTGCCGGGGGCAGCACCCCGGGCGCAGGTCGGCCGGTCACGCGCCCACCGCGTCCGGTCGGCCTGCCCCGGCAACCCTCTCGCCTGCCGTGCGCAGCGTCAGGCGGCGCGCGATGCCGTCGCCGTCCCACTGACGCTCCCGAACGAGTCCGGTTCCCCCCACCCGCTGCCCCCGTCGCGTCCGACCCGCCCGCAGGCGACCGCACCGACCCCCCGGACAGCCGCCCGTGGCCTGCCGGGCGTCCTGGACAAGTCGCCGTAATCACGCATGAGTTGTCACCCTAGCCAACGATCGACGGCCCGCGCGGCGCATCCCGCGCGGCGCATCCCGCGAACCGCGGCACCGTGCTCGCGCTCCTCGCCACCACGATGCCCGCCGCGGCAGCCGCGGCGGAGTCGACTTCGGCCTGATCGGGGACGTGTCATCCGACGATGCGCGCCGCTGAGACCGTCGGGGCGGGCTCAGCGGCGCGGGAACAGAGCGTTGACGGACGCGCCCAAGCCTCCGCCTGCCTCGACCTCCCCCGTGGCCTGGCCGGCTGCTTGCGTGCGGCCGCTCCGTCGACGAAGGGCGGCTCAGCGAAGTGACGTTGGAGTACGTCGTGCAACGGCTGAAAGGTGCGCCGACCGTCGGCGGATGATCTTCTGTCGGGTACCAGCCTCACGCAGGTCTCCCTGGAACGGGTATAGGTAGAAGTGCGTATCGACTACGGGGGGTTGTGGTGTCGGAGATGTCCGCGCGTGAGTACGCACGGATTCTGGACCTGGCCACGGCGGCACTGCACGAGCGGCACCCGGACCGGTTGTGGCCGCTGATCGCGGCGGAGGTGCCGCGGATCTGCGGCGGCGACGACCTCTTCATCCGCAAGTCGGAGGAGTGGAGTGCGGAGGCGGGCACGGTCCGCCTGTGGACACCGGGCAGTCCGGGGGCGGGCTGCGTGGACGACGACGCGGGCCGGGCGCTCCGGCACGGCTATCCCTGGGCCGACTACGCACGCTCGACGACCGACCGCGCACCCGTGACCGCGGGCCAGGCGGCAGGCGGCAGGACGTGGCGCATGAGCCCGACCGCCGCCATGATGCGCACGGCCTTCGGCACGGACCACATCCTCGGCCTTCCCCTGCCCCGAACGTCCGGCCCCTTCAACGGCTATCTGCTCTACCGTTCGGGAAGCGCCTTCACGGAAGCGCACTTGGCCCGCGCCAGGAGACTCCAGCCGGTCCTCGACAGCATCGAGCGGCAGCACGAACTGCTCGTCCAGTGGCGGCGGGCGACACGGTCCGCCGATGCCCACACCGATCCCGACGAACGTGCGGACGACTACGGGCTGACGCCGCGGGAGATCAGCGTCCTGTCGCTGCTCGCCAAGTCCCTGACCGCCACCGCCATCGGACGGCGCCTGGGCATCTCACCGCGTACGGTCCACAAGCACATCGAGAACCTCTACCGCAAGATGGGCACCACGGACCGCATGGCCACCGTCCTGCGCGCCAAGGCATGCCACCTCCTCCCCCGCTCCCCCCAGGCACGACCGTGACGTCGTCTCCGCCGCGCGGCAGGCACCCCTTTTGCGGCTTGTCGCTACCTCCAACATCCGCATCACAAATGCAGGGCATTTTGGGGAAACACCCAAGCAATTGCCAGGTTATTGTCGAATCCTAGCCGCATATGCAGGATGGATCGTGTCACGCTGCAAAGGAGGCGGTCAGGTGGGCGACGGAAATCACGGCAGTGCCGTCCACAGGAGCGCACTCACCTCCCACCGGCCCCCGCACGGCCGGCGGGTGCGCCTGCGCGGGCCCGTGACGCCCGGGTCCGCCCGGGACAACGCGGCCGACCTCCTGGACCGTTCGGCGACCGGCCGACTGCGCCACGAGCGAGCCACCGACGGATGGCAACGCCTCCAGCTCTGGTCGTAGCTCCCGCACGCACTCCGCGGCCCGGCCGGCACAACCGGCGGCCCGCGGGCCCAACCCCCTGACCCTGCTCACGAGGCGAGGCAAGACCACATGACGACACGTACCACGGACGGCAGCGCCGGCGGCGTCGACCACGGGCCCCTCGGCGCCGACCACGCGCCCTACCGTCGGCCCGACGAGCGCATCGCCCGATTCATCGCGGAGGCCCTGGGCGACTCGCGGACCGTCCTCAACGTCGGTGCCGGTGCCGGATCTTACGAGAGCGCGGGACACACGGTGACGGCGGTCGAGCCCTCGGAGTCGATGCGGGCCCAGCGGCACGCGCGACTCACCCGGGCGATCGACGCCGTCGCCGAGCACCTGCCTTTCGCCGACGGCGAGTTCGACGCGGCGATGACGCTGTTCAGCGTCCACCAGTGGTCGGACGTCCGGTCCGGCCTGCGCGAGATGCGACGCGTGACCCGCGGGCCCGTGGTCGTCCTGACCTGCGATCCCACCCTGGTCCGGGACTTCTGGCTGTACCGGTACGCGCCCGAGGTCCTCGACACCGAGTCCCGCCGCTACCCGCCCCTCGCGGAGCTGACCGCGGCCCTGGGCGGCACCGGCACCGTCCAGACCGTGCCCATCCCGTTGGACTGCACCGACGGGTTCAACGAGGCGTACTACGGGCGACCCGAGATGCTGCTCGACCCGGCGGCGCGCCAGGCGTGTTCGGCCTGGAGCTTCGTCGACGACCGGGTCCGCGAGCACTTCGACGGATCCCTGCGCCATGACCTGGACAGCGGTGCCTGGGACGAGGAATTCGGCCACCTGCGCGGTCAGCCGACGTACGACGGGTCGCTCGTGATCGTGCGCGCGACCCCGTGAGAGGAAGAGGAACGCACGATGGCAGTACCCGACCGGATGGACGAAAAGCTTCGGGCCCTGGGGTTGGTGGAGGCGCAGCGGACGGCCCAGGACCTGTTCGCGGAGGTCGTGGCCCGCGCCCTGGTGGCACCGGGCCACAGTGAACGCGAGGCGGCCGACCGGATCGGGATGCTGGCGGGAGAGCGGTTCGGTTCGGCCGCGCGCCACCGCGGGTGCCTCGTCCGCTCCGGCCGTCACACCACCCTCCCGTACGGCGAGGCACCGCCGGACCTCGTCATCGGGCTGGACGACGTCGTCGTCATCGACCTCGGTCCGCTGCTCGCCGCGTCCGAGACGGACTTCGCGCGGACCGTGGTCCTCGGCGACGATCCGGTCAGGAAGCGCCTCTGCGAGGACCTGCCGGAGGTGTTCGCCGCCGGTCGCGAGGCGTTCCACGCGGAGGCCGACATCACCGGCAGCCAGCTCCACGCCGAGGTCAAGGCGCATGCCGCCAAAGCGGGCTGGGCGCTGGGCGGTTGGCACGCCGGTCGCCTGGTCGGCGCGCCCTCGGCCGCGAACGCCCCCGGCACGCCGGCCGACGCGTACGTCGGCCCGGGCAATGACCGGCCCCTGCGCCGCACGGTCCGGGGAGGGTGGCGGGCCCACTGGATCCTGGAGATCCATCTGCTCGACGAACACCACGGCTTCGGCGGCTCCTACAAACAGCTGCTGGACCTGGTGTGAGGTAGGCCGCCGTCAGCGGTGTCCTGGACGCACGCCCGTGCGTGGGCGCACAGCGCGGCCCGGCCGTCCCCGGCCCGTACGGTGCGGGGGCGGTGGCGGTTGCCACACCGGGCTCGTCGGACATGGCGGCGCCGACACGGCTGAGAGCTACCGCGGAGCTGCGCACCGACCGGTGACCGGTCGGTGCGGGCCCGGTCTACCGGTTCGCGGCTTCGCGAGAGGCGATCCGGTTCGTGCGACCGACCGCGCGGCCCACCGCGTTGCGCACCGCGAGGCCCGGCCGGGTGCGGGGCACCATGAGCCTGGAGAGCAGACCGACACGTCGCTGCCGCGGACCTACCTCACGGCGGAGCCGCGACTCGTAGGCGGCGAAGGCGCGGGCGTGCTCACCGGGATGGGCGGCGAGCTCTTCTGCGAGGGCGTACGCGCCCGCCATCGCCATGCTGGACCCGTCACCCAGCAGGGCTGTCGCCGCCGCCGCGTCCCCGAGCAGTACGACCCGTCCGCGGGACCACGAGGGCACCCGGACGGTGGTCAGGGGGTCGAAGAACGGAGCCGGGTGGTCGAGGAACGCCGCCACGAGTTCCGGTGCCCGCCACCGCACGTCGGCGTAGGCGTCGGCCACGGTCTGCTTGTGAAGGGCGATGTTCTTGCGGTCGTGGGGCGCTGGCCGTGCGGCCCGGAAGGTGAAGATCGCGAGCGGGGTGGTCCGCGAGGGGTGGAGGACCAGCATCCGGTTCGGCACGGTCAGCATCGTCATCTCGGTCGGGTCCTCGATGGCGTCGGGTTCCAGCGGGACGGTCGCGCCGTACAGGCCCAGGTCGCTCGCGAACTGCCGCTCGGGGCCGAATACCAGGCGCCGTATGGTGGAGTGCATCCCGTCGGCACCGACTACCAAGTCGAAGCGCCGTGGCGCGGACCGCCGGAAGGTGACGTCCACCCCGCCTTCGTCCTGGTCGAGAGCGGTGACCGTGTCGTCGAACAAGAACTCGGCCTCGGTCTGCGCCGACCGGTGGAGCACCTCGGACAGGTCGGCTCGGGTCACCTCGGCCGTCGGCGCCTTGTCCGAGGTGAGCGGGAGTTGCAGGATTCGCCTGCCGCGGGGGTCGAGCGGGCCGTCAACTGCTCACACGCGAGGATCCATGCACTCGTCGAACAGGCCATGGCCACCCTCAAAACCTGGCGGCTCATGCGCAAACTGCGATGCTCTACCAGCCGTATCACCAGCCCCGTCCAGGCCGTCCTCACCCTGCACCTGACATGCACAAACCGAGGCGGGAAAAGGCTCAGTGCAAGTAAGCGGAGACCCCGGCCCCGGCCCCGGCAGAACCGCCTCCGGGCGACCATCAGCAAGTCGTCCCGTCCCGACCAGGGGTCGGGACGGGACGACTTGCTCGGCGTCCGTCCACCGCGGGACCACCCCTACGGCTGCGGCGTTCGTGCACCGCACCACCAAGCGGAGCGTAAACGCGGCCCGGATTGCCACCATTTGACGGCTTCCGGCGCCAGGGGGCCATCCGCAGGGAGGGCTTCACCCGGTCGAGGGCCTTGCGGGTGCGCTCGTCGGCGCCGTTCGGTCAGGCGAGGGCGAGGAAGAGCTTTTCGAGTTCTTCCTCGGTCATCGGGGCGGCGTCGTCCTGTTGCTCGGCGCTCAGGCACTGGCGCATTCCGCTGGCCACGATCTTGAAGCCGGCCCGGTCGAGGGCCCGGGAGACGGCGGCGAGCTGGGTGACGACGTCCTTGCAGTCCCGGCCGGCTTCAATCATGGCGATGACGCCGGTGAGTTGCCCCTGGGCACGGCGCAGCCGGTTGAGGACCGCGCCCATCGCTTCTTCTTCCACCTTCACCGGACTCCTCCTCGCTCGTGCGGACTGCCTTCCAGGATACCCCAGCGGGTATATGTCGGGTCAGTGGCGGCGGGACCCTGAGGCGGCTGCCTCCGCCCTGGGCGGGCTTTCGGTGCCGGGTGCGCGCCTGCGTCGGACCAGCGACATCGCCACCACGACGGGGACCAGGGCCAGGACGACCGGACCGATCTGCTGGCCGAGGACGAAGACTCCCATGGCGACGACGAACCAGCCGAAGCCGGTGCGCAGGGCGCGCTGGGGGATGCGTCCGGCGAGGCGCCCGCCGATGAGGCTGCCGAGGACGGCGGCCGCGGTGACGGCCAGGGTCAGGCTCCAGTCGAGGTGCGCGTCGGAGAGGTGTCCGGCCAGTCCCGCGAACGAGTTCATGGCGATGACCAGCAGCGAGGTGCCGACCGCGCTGGCCATCGGCAGGCCGGCCAGCAGTGCCAGCGCGGGCACGATGAGGAAACCGCCGCCGGCGCCGAGCAGGCCGGTGACCACGCCCACGAGCGACCCTTGCAACAGCAGGCGGCGGAGCGGGAGTTCGCCGCGCGCCTGCTTCGAGGTCGTGCGCGGGCCGCGGAGCATCGCCGCCGCCGTGGCGAGCATCATCAGCGCGAACGCGACCAGCAGCACGGTGTCCGGGATGTACCCGGCCACCCGGCCGCCCGCGTAGGCGCCGGCCATGCCCGCCAGGCCGAAGAGCGTCCCGGTGCGCCAGCGCACCCGGCCCGCGCGGGCGTGGGAGGTCAAGCCCGCGAGACTCGTGACGCCGACGACGAACAGGGAGGCGGCGATCGCCTGCTGGGTGTGCTGGCCGGCGAGGTAGACCAGGATCGGGACGGTGAGCATGGATCCGCCGCCGCCCAGGACGCCGAGGAAGACCCCGATCAGGAGCGACGCGGCGAGGGTGAGGACGCTCACGGCCGGCTCCTGAGGGCGGCGATCACGGAGCCGATGTCGGTGCGCGGGCCGCGGTTGTAGGGGAGCTTGGCGAGCAGCAGGCCCATCGCGCAGGTGTTGGTGACCGCGGCGAAGGTGAGTCCGGCGCCGACGGCCGTGCCGATCAGGCCCACGCCGGGCACCGCGAGGCCGACCAGCCCGGAGACGAGCACGAGCGAACCCGCGACCAGCCGGACCTGGCGCTCCAGTTCCCAGCGCGCCGGTCCGCGGGTCACCGGTCCGCCGGCCGCCTCCCACGCGGTCACGCCGCCCAGAAGGACGCGCAGGTGGGGCAGCCCGGCCTCGGAGAGCGCCTGCGCCGCCTGGGCGGCGCGGGCGCCGGAGCGGCATATCAGGACGGTGTCCTCGTCGAGGTGGTGGAGCAGTTCGGCGCGGTGCTCGCGCAGTACGTCCAGCGGCACGTTGTGGGCGCCGGGGAGGTGAACGGCGTGGAACTCGCCGGGCGTGCGCACGTCCAGCAGGCGCGGGCCGCTGCCGTCCTCGGCGAGTGCTCTCAGCGCGGCGGCGTCGAGTCCGGCGGGGGTGCGGGGTGCGGTGGTCATCTGGCCTCCGGTGTCGGTACGGCCGGGCCGGGGAGAAATACCCGCCCGGGTATATGTGGGGGTGCGGCGGGGCAAGGGAGCCCGACGGGGAACGGCGGGGCGGCCCCCTGTCGGGCACCGGCGCCTTGGGGGTGGTCAGGCGGCGGATTCGGTGAGCAGCGCCCAGGCGCCGTAGCCGCCGAGTACGTCGGAGACGTCCTGGAAGCCGTGGTGACGCAGCAGGCTGGCGGCGATGGACGAGCGGTGCCCGCCGGCGCAGTGCAGCACCAGGGGGCGGTCGGTGGGGATCTCGTCCAGGCGGCGGGGCAGTTCGCCCAGCGCGATGTGCAGCGAACCGTCGATGAAGCCGCCCGCGCGCTCGGAGCAGCTGCGGACGTCCACGACCACCGGGGGCCGGCCGCCGACCAGGGCGGTGCGCAACTGGTCGGCAGTCAGACGGCTGGCCGGGGTGACCTCGTCGGGCATCGCCGCGAGGGCGTCCTCGGGGCTGCGCAGGTAGCCTGCCACCCGGTCGAAGCCGATGCGGGCGAGGCGGGTGGTGATCTCCTCCTCGCGGTTCTGCGGCGCGACCACCAGGATGCGGCGCTCGGGGGCCAGCACGGTGCCGGCCTGCTCGGCGAAGCGGCCGTCGGCGGGGACGTTGAGCGCGCCGCGCACGTGACCGGTGCCGAACTCCTGCGGGCTGCGGGCGTCCACCACCACCGCTCCCGCCGCGCGCTCGGCGCGGAACTCCTCCACGGACAGCGGCCGGGGTGCGGCGGCCGGGTCGAACAGGTCGCGTTCCTGGCGGTTGAGGGTGGCGTCGTAGCCGAAGTAGCCGGGTGCGGCGGCCTGTCCGGCCGTGACGAGGGCGACGAACTCGTCCTCGCTCATCGGCTGGCAGGCGTAGTTGGTGGCGCGCTGGGCACCGATGGTGGACTGCTTCTCGGTGGAGAGGTTCTTGCCGCAGGCCGAGCCCGCGCCGTGGGCGGGGAAGACCCGCACCTCGTCGGGGAGACCCATCAGCTTGTGCTGCACGCTGCGGTGGAGCATCCGGCCGAGTTCCTCGGCCGTGACGCCCACCGAGGCGAGCAGGTCGGGGCGGCCGACGTCACCGATGAACAGTGCGTCTCCGGTCAGCACTCCGTAGGGGACCTCGTCGGCGGCGTGCTCGCGGACCAGGACGCTGATCGACTCGGGGGTGTGGCCGGGCGTCTCCATGATCTGGAGGGTGACGTCGCCGAGGCTGATCCGCTCGCCGTCGGCGAGCTTGCGGATCGGGTACGCGGTTTCGGCGCGCCGCCCGTAGCCGATCCACGCGCCGGTGCGGGCGGCCATCTCCAGGTGGCCCGCGACGAAGTCGGCGTGGAAGTGGGTGTTGATGACGGCCTCGACGGTGAAGCCGTGGGCTTCGGCGTCGGCCAGGTACTCGGAGATGTCCCGGCGCGGGTCGACGACCACCGCCCTGCCGGTGGACTCGTCGGCGATCATGTACGACGCCTGGGAGAGGCAGTCGAGGTAGTACTGGGCGAAGAACACGGTGAGCAGCCTTCCGATTCCGATCTGGGAGTCAATCCAGGACGTGATATACCCAGGGGGGTATCAAAACGGGCACAGTGGAGCCATGGCCCGTTAGCGGCAGGTCGCGGCTGCGGACGCCGGGGCAAAGGCACTGGCGAACCGTCCAGGGGTGGATCGGCACGCCCTTCCCGCACATACCCCCGTGGGTATATCGCTTGCGAACGTAACGCCGTCTCGGCACCGCTGTCAAATACCCCCCTGGGTATCCGTCCGGGCAAGCACGTGCCCGGCAGTGTGCGCGGTCGGCGCCGCGTCGGCGCCGGCGCATGATCGGATCGCCGCGATCGGGTGCGGCCGGGTTGGCGTGCGGCAGGGTTGGCGCCGAAAGGAGGACCCGTGACCTCTGCACTCAACCGACTTGTCGATCTCGCCGAGGAGTCCGACGTCCACGCATGGGCCCCCGACGACCTCGACGCCATCGAGGTACCGGCCGGCAAGTGGGCGGTCTTCCGCACCACCGGACCACATCCGCAGGCTTTGCGGACGACCTGGGCCGCGACCGCGACCGCGTGGTTCCCCTCCAACCCATGGCGCCTGCGGCCGGGACCCTCGATCGTCGCGATCCTCGAACGGGCGGCCGACTTCAGCACCGCGACCTGCGAGCTGTGGCTGCCCGTCGAACCGTCGTGACGGACTGCGATGACGGAATCGACCCGGGCGGCAGCGGGTGTTCCCCGTCGCCCCGGGTCCCCCTCCCGGTCAGTGCTGTCGGTCCCACGCCCCGGCGGCCCGCGAGGACGTGGCGGTGGGTGGCGTCCGTCCCAGGAAGAGGCTCGTGATCACCTGCACCCGGGCACGTCCGCCGTGTTCGGCCACGATGTCGGCCATCTCGGTCATGACCCGGTCCCGGGGGCCGGCCGGGAGCGCGCGGTAGCCCCCGTAGGAGGTGAAGAGGCCGATGAGGGCGGACGTGGACCGCTCGTGTGCCGAGGCGTACAGGCGGTGGTCCGGTTCGACGAAGCCGGCCGCCGTCATGTCGCGCCACTGGCGGGCCTCGGGGCCCCGCCGCGCGGGACGGGGCCGGGGATCGAGGAGGGTGTCCGGCGGCACCTCGACGCCGTGCCGGGCGTGGGCGGCGGTCAGCCGGTCCGCCAGTTCGCCGCACTGGAGGAACCAGTGGTTCCAAAAGAGGGCTATCGCACCGCCCGGAACCAGGGCGCACCGCGCTCTGGCCCAGCGCACGGCCGGGTCGATCCAGTGCCACGCCTGTGCGCAGTACAGCAACCCGTAGCGTCGCCGGGGATGCCAGGCTTCGAAGTCGGCGACCTCGATCGTGACGTCGCCGTCGGGTAGGTGCGCGCAGCGCCGGCGCAGCACCCGGGCCATGCGGACGTCGGGTTCGACGCAGGTCAGCGGTACACCGGAGCGGGCGAAGTCGAGCGTGGCCTTGCCCGTGCCGGCACCCACCTCCAGCGCCGGCTCGTGAGCGGTCAGCGCGGAGAAGTCCAGGACGTCCTGGACGAGTTGGCGGGGGTAGCCGGGTCTGGCCGTGTCGTACTGGTCGGCGTCGTCGCCGAAGATGTGGCGGCGCGACCCCGCCGACGTCGGCTCGTTGCCAGGGATCCCGTTCGGCATGGAGACCACGGTAGGCGTCCTGCGCCGGACCGGGGAGGGCGCCTTCGCCCGCACGCCACCCGCTGCCGGCCGCTGGGGAAGGCGCGGCGAGGGCCGTCGCGTGAGGGGGCCACCTGCTCGGCCAGCTCGACGGTCGTCCAGACATTCCACGAGCGGGCGATCACGGGCCCAAGTACGCCTGGACCCACGGCACATGGTCTGCGGCCCGGGGCTCCGTGCCACCGGTTCCTACTGCTTCAGCGGTCGGGCGGGCTGTGTTCGACGGGTTCGGGTCCGGGCTCCGCCGGGGTGTCGGCGACGTCGCGAAGGCGTCGGCGGCCGACGAGCAGCGGCAGTTCGAGGGGGAGGCCGACGACGACCTGCGGAAGGTTCTGCTGCACGTGGAAGAGGAGCGCGAACGCCAGCGCCGAGCTGGGCAGTACGTGCAGGAGGTCGAGTGCGTAGAGGGCGCCGACCTCGAAGGTGCCGAAGTGGCCGGGGGCGACCGGCAGCATGTTGGCGAAGTCGATCAGGAACAGGGTGAGGATCGCGGCGGTGACCGGCAGGCGGATCCCGAGGGCGTGGAGCACGACCACCGCGCCCGCGACGTCGGCCGCCTCCCCCACCAGCATCACCCCGAGCATCGCGAGGACCCTGCGCGGTTCCCGCAAGGGGTACATGCCGC
Organism: Streptomyces sp. VTCC 41912; assembly: GCF_045799175.1. NCBI lineage: Bacteria > Bacillati > Actinomycetota > Actinomycetes > Kitasatosporales > Streptomycetaceae > Streptomyces > Streptomyces sp. VTCC 41912. Next base: position 25,720 of record NZ_JBJMAB010000010.1, on the reverse strand, counting down.
CGACGACGCCGCTGAGGAACTTCGGCAGCCGCTCGGTCCTGCCGCGACGCGCGATGACGATCAGCACGCCCAGTTGCACGACCATGAAGACCGCGAACACGGCGATGCAGCCGCTCACCACGCCGGGGACGCCGTCGAGGAGCCACGGCACCGGGATCACCAGGATCGCCAGCCCGATGGCGCCGAACAGCTTCTCCAGCCAGATCAGGGCGCCCGTGGTGGTGACGGGGACGGCGTCCCGCTTCAGGAACCACAGGCGGATCAACTCGCCCGCCCGTCCCGGGCTGATGGCAGAGGCGGCCTGTGCGGAGAACTCGTAGCGCAGCAGTCGCCCCCGGGGAACCGGGTGCCGGGAGCCCAACATGATGCGCCAGCCCTCGGCGCTGACGTACTGGCTGAACACGTTGAGCAGGAGCGCCACCACGAGCAGCCACGGCGTGGCCCGTTCGAGGGCCCGGCCCAGGGCCGTCACGTCGATGCCGCGCAGGAACCACCACAGCGCCCCGATGATCGCCGCGATGTTCAGGACGCGGAACGCGATGCCGGCCACCCGCTTCGCCCGGCTCCGGCGTTCGTTCACCGGTCGTGCCCGCGGGAGGCGTCCGGATCGCCTGCGGTGACGGGCGCCGGGCCGCGCGGGAGCCGACGGGCAGCCGCGCAGCCCGGCCAGCGGGCGCGCTCTCGCTCGTAGGCGGCGACGAGGGCGCGTGGGTCGATCCCCACCGACGCGCGGAGCGGGCCGAGGCGCCGGTGCATGAGGTCCCGCCACGGCAGCGTGTGCAGGGGCCTGATGCCGGTGTCCCGGGCGAAGGCGACGGCGGTGCGGAACACCTCCAGGTCGGTGTGGGAGAAGCGGAATCCGCCGCGGTAGAGGTGGCGGGCGCCCAGCGTGAACAGCTTCTCCTGCCAGGCGCCCAGTTCTCCGCTGGCGCCCATGGTGACGCCGATCACGAACGCCTCGTCCGGGGGGAGCGTGCCGCGACCGAGGAGGATGTGGACGCAGTCGTGCCCCAACAGGTCGATGGCGCCCGGCAGCGCGACCGGGCTGGCCGGGTTCTCCAGGAGCCGGACGTACCACGGGATCGCCGCGGAGTCGTCGCCCGGCATCGCGTCGTAGGCGGTGCGCAGCGTCACGGTGTCGTCGAGCCCCGGATTCCATGCGGCGAGCGGTCCTCGCGTCGGCACCGTCGTCCTCCCGTCAGTAGACCCGGCCGAGGTCGCCGTCGACGGTGACGAGCTGGCCGTCCTGGATCAGCTTGGTGGCGTTGTTCGTGCCCATGACGGCGGGGATTCCGTACTCGCGCGCCACGATGGAGCCGTGCGACAGCGCGCCGCCGGTGTCGGTGACGACCCCGCCGGCGATGGCCAGCAGGGGTGACCAGGCCGGGGTGATGTAGGGCGCGACGAGCACGTCGCCGGCCTGGAACGTCGGGAAGTCCCGCACCGAGAAGACGCGTCGTGCGGGGGCCGTCACGCGGCCCGGGCTGACCGGTGAGCCGTGCAGTCCCGCCCCCTCCTCGGCCTTGGTGTGGTGCCCCACGAGGGCGACCGAGGTGACATCCACCTTGCCCATGAAGATCCGGGCTTCCGCCGGAACCTGCGGGGGCGGGCTGAGGAGCTTCTGCTCGTCGCGCCGTGCGCGGCGCCGGTGCACCACGTCGTCCCAGGTCTTCGGGGGCTGCCCGCGGCCGATGGTCCGGAGTTCACCGTGCAGTTCGTCGCCAGTGAGGAAGAAGACGTCGTCCGGGGAGCGCAGCCCACCGGCCGTGGTGAGCCTGCGCCCCAGTTCCAGGTAGGCGCGCCGCATGATCGGCCAGCCGCGGGTGAAGTGGAAGAGTGCCTGGTCGCGGACCTGTCCGTAGCGGCGGTTCCAGCTCAACAGGGCCGCGAGGGCGCCGCGTCGGAGCGGGAAGGGACGCAGTGCCTCGTCCATCTGGGCTCGTGCGGAGGTGCGGCGTCGGGCCAGGGTGCGCATCCGCTCGCGCGGGTCGGCGGCCCGGCCGTCGCGGTACGCCGCGATGGTGGTGCGGAAGGTCGAGGGGTCCTCGGCGGGCGTGGGTTCGACGAAGTCGAGGTGGTAGACCTGATGCCCGTAGCGTGCGAGGAACGTCTCGAACGCGCGCTCCGCCTCGTCGTCGTCGCCTTCGGTGCGCGCGAGGTCGTGGAGTGCGAAGGTGGTCTCCGAGGTCTTGCTCGGGAATCCCTGCAACAGGGCGCCGTGGCCCGGGACTTCGGTGCCGGTGTCCTTCAGCGGCTTGGCGATGCGGGGGTAGGCGGTGGCCAGCAGCCATTCGCCGATGTTCCAGTACCAGGCTAGGCCGCCGAGGATGGCCCAGTACCTGCCGCTCAGTTCCTGGGCCTCGGCTATGAGGCGGAGGAGGTCGTCGGTGGCCAGTCGGGTCAGGTCCGTGCGGCTCATCGCCTCCAGCCGCGCGACGTGCCGCGGCAGGATCACCGTGCGCCACCGGCGCTCCAGCGGGCCGAGGTGGAACCGGTAGCAGTTGAGCGCCAGTTTCACGGTCCTGAGCGGATACCTGTTCATGGGGTAGTCGAGCCGCAGGTAGGCGAAGCCGTTGATGGTGCCGGACATCGGCTTGGGCAGCAACGGGTTGGTGAGCTGTTCGGCCGCGGGCCCGGCCCAGTTCTGTGACCAGTGCGCGACCAGGCAGGGGAAGAGGGTGGTGGCGAAGAGCGGGGACAGCGGCTCGGGCAGCCAGGAGTCGCAGATGCTGATCCGCGCCCACCACGCCCCGTCGACCGGACTCTGCCAGCGGACGTCCGCCGGCGCGGTCGGCGCCGGTGCCCGGTCCGTCAGGGGCCGGGCCTGAAGGATCGCGATCCGGCCCGCGTGGACCGCCCACTCCACGTCCTGGGGGCGGCCGAAGTGCGCCTCTATCGCGAGGCCGTGGCCGGCGAGTGCGACGGCCTGCTCCGCGGTGAGCGAGGCGGCGTCCTGCCGGTCGGGGGGCACGTCGACGACGGCGGTGCCGGTCCGGGCGTCGGCTCCCGTGCCTTCCCCTTCGCCGGCTGCGACCGCGGGCACGACCATCCGCGCCTTGTGCGCGAGCTGCGTGCGCGCGACCCGTGCGTCGGCGCGGGACACCTCGAAGCGGTCCGGGGTGACGAGGCCGCCGACGACCGCCTCGCCGTATCCCCAGCTCGACTCGATGACGGTCCGTCCGGCGGGCGGCGGATCCCCCGCCCCGTCGGTGGCGGTGGTGGCGCGCGGGTCGACGGTGAACATCACGCCGGCCGACTCCGCGGGCACCAGGGCCTGTACGACGACCGCCATGCCGGCCGCCGCGTGCGGGAGGCGTTGGCGCTCCCGGTACCGGATGGCGTGGACCTGCCACAGGGAGGCCCAGCAGCGTCGGACCGCGGCCACGACGTCCTCGGGCGAATCCACGGCGAGTTCGGTGTGGTACTGCCCGGCGAAGCTCGCGGTCGCGGAGTCCTCGGACGTGCCCGAGGAGCGGACGGCGACCCCGCCACCGTCCGGGCGGACGGCCCGGTACGCCCGCGCCACCTCGTCCAGCAGCGGTGAAGGGAGGTCCACGGCCAGGATCGCCTTGCGCAGCAGACGGGCGCAGTCCGCTATCTCGCCGTCCGCGGCGCCGTCGGTGAGCCGTGCGGTGAGGGCGTCGAGGTGCGGTCCGAGGGCCGCTGCCGTCGTGGACCGGTAGACGGAGATCGGCAGGCAGAAGCCGTCGGGGACGGGGAGGCCCGCGGACATCAGCTCGCCGAGGTTCGCGGCCTTCGCGCCCGCCCGGGTGGCGTCGCCCGCCCGCAGGTCTCGCAGCATCACGACGTCAGGCATGGTCGGCCACCCGGTCCACCCACTGTTGGTAGTGCTTGCGGAACCTCAGCACGCCTCTGTCGCGTTCGAGGTAGATGCCGTGGCGGTCGCCGGGCTCCATCGTGTTGAAGACCGGCAGGTCCTGGTGGGAGGCGAAGGTGATCTCCAGCCGGTTCGCCAGGTAGTGCCTCAGGTCCCGCCAGCGGCGGCCGGTCGTGAGGACGGCTGCGGTGATGTGCTGGATCGTCCGGTTGGGGGCGATCGGCGTGGTGGCCAGCAGCAGCCGGTACTGCGGGACCCCGTCGGCCCAGTAGGAGATCCGCTGGCCCGCGGGCCAGCCGTCGACCCGCAGGACGAACTCCTCGGCGTTGGTGCCCAGCAGCCTGGTGACCGCGCCGAGCTTGCCGGTGTAGCCGGGCCACGTCAGTTCGGCGCCGAGCCACGCCTGTGCGTCGATGGGCGGGCCGTGGTCCTGCGTCTGCTGCTGGTCGGTGAGCATCCGCAGCCGGCACGGCCCGGCGACCTCCAGTCCGTGGAGCGCGACGAGGTGGTCGGGGTCGTAGGTGTTCTCCAGGATGCGGCGGACCGTCGCGCCGGTGCTGTCGGCGAGCCGGAACCTGCGGTGGCCCGGCTGGTCCTCGTCGAGCGACGGCATCTCGGGCAGCGGGAACATCGGTTCCTCGCTGCCGTACCAGGCCCATACGTAGCCGTAGCGTTCCACCGTCGGGTACGGGCGCAGGCGGGCCTTCGACGGGATCCGCGCCGTTCCCGGGACGGCGACGCACGCCCCGGACCGGTCGAAGCGCCAGTGGTGGAAGGGGCATTGCAGGCCACCGTCGACGATCTTGCCGTCCGCCAGGCTGGCTCCCATGTGCGGGCAGTGGCGCGGCATCAGCACCGGTCGGCCCGCACCGTCGCGCCAGGCCACCAGCGGCTCGCCGAACAGCTTGAGCGCCCTGGGCCGCTTCGCCAACTGGCCGGAGGGGAAGGCGACGTACCAGCTCGCGGGGAGGTTGAGGCCGGTGGGTACGCGTGCGTCCATCGCGGTCGTGTGGGGTGTCATGTGCGTGCCGTCCCGTCGTGCTCGGCGCACCGCGCGCGCTCCACCCACGTCTGGTAGAGCTTGCGGAACTTGAGGACGCCGTGGTCGTTCTTGACCGGCACCCCGGAGTGCGTCTCCTGGGCGTGCCGGTAGATCATGAGGTCCTCCCGGGTACCGAGCAGGTGTTGGGCCCGGTACGCGAGGTAGGTCGGTGCGTCCCGCCAGACGCGGCCCGATCGGCGCACGAGCGACCAGCCCTGGAAGACGGTCCTGCCGCGGGAGACCGGTGTGATGCCGAGGAGTTCCTTCGCGACGACCTTGCCGTCGAGGAAGAACGTCAGCCGTTGGCCGCCGGTCCACCCGTCCACGAGGAGGGCGAAGCTCTTCCCCTCCATCCCCAGGGCCGTCAGCACGCGCGGCACTTGTAGTTCCCGCGAGGCGAGCCGCGCGCCCGCCCACACCTCGGCGTCGATGGGCGGGCCGTTCTCGGCCGCGGCCCCGGGGTCGGTGAGCATGGTCAGGCTCAGGGACTGGGGCGATTTCACGCCGTGCAGGGTCATGAAGTGCGAGAAGTCGAAGGCGTTCTCCAGCACCCGCCGGGGGGAGGCCGGGGTCGTGTGGGAGAAGCGGTACGTCGCGTAGCGGTCGCGCTGCGATTCGAGTGCCGGGAAGTCCGGCAGCGGGTACATCGGTTCGTCGCCGCCGTACCACGCCCAGACGAACCCGTACCGCTCGATCACCGGGTACGTCCTGCGGTGCGCGGTCTCCGGGATCCGCCGTGCGCCGGGGACCCTGGTGCAGGTGCCCGCTCCGTCGAAGCGCCAGTGGTGGAACCGGCAGCGCAGGTGGCCGTCGACCACCTTGCCCAGCGCCAGGCTCGCGCTGAGGTGCGGGCAGTAGCGGGGCATCACGACGGCGCGGCCCCCGCCGTCCCGCCAGGCGACGAGTTCGCGGCCGAACAGGTCGAGGTCCCGCGGCTTGGTGAGCGAGGCGGACGGCAGCGCGACGTACCAGCCGGCGGCCAACTCGGCTACGGGGGACGGCTTCGGCCGCGCCTGCGGTGCCGGGTCCCGCCTCATGGCGCCTCCCCGGGGACCGTCGGGGCGAGGGCGGCACGGTCCACCCACGACTGGTAGTACCTGCGGTACTTGACGAGGACGTTGTCGTACCTGACGTAGGTGCTGTCCCGTCCCGTCGCGGTGGTGTTGTAGATGGGGATGTCCTGTGCCGTGCCCCCGCGGTTCTGCGCGTAGAAGAGGAGGGAGTGCAGGAGGGTCTTCCCGTGCTTGTTGGCCTTCCTGACCCCGGCCCAGCCCCGTTGGACGGTCCGGTACTCACCGGTCGGCGTGATGCCCATCAGCACCTTGGAGATCTCTTCTCCCTCGATGTACGTGGTGAAGCGTTGGCCGCCGGGCCACCCGTCGATCAGGAGCCGGAAGTGGGGGCCCGAGCCGAAGGTCGTGACCATCTGATGCACCCAGCGGACCGGGTTCTCCAGCAGGCTCCAGGTCCGCAGGGTCCCGTCGACCCGCACGCCGAACCACGCGTCGTCGGCGATCGCCGGCCCGTTGTCCCGGGCGTGCGCCTGGTCGTGCAGTTGCCGGAACGCCACCGGGTCCAGCGACATGCCGTGCAACGCCATGAAGTGGAAGTAGTCGATGGCGTTCTCCAGCAGTTGGCGGGCCGTGCCGGTGGTCCGGTCCGAGAAGCGGAAGCCCACGTAGTCGCCGCGGTCCTCCTCCATGGCCGGGAAGTCCGGCAGCGCGAACTGCGGGTCCGGGCCGCCGTACCAGACCCAGACGTAGCCGTAGCGTTCGACCGTGGGGTACGGGGTCCGGCGGGCGGTGCGCGGGATCCGGTCGACTCCCGGGATGGCCACGCACGTCCCCGACGCGTCGAAGCGCCAGTGGTGGAACGGGCAGCGCAGGGCGCCGTCGACGACCCGGCCGAGCGCGAGGCTCGCCCCCATGTGCGGGCAGAAGCGGGGCATCACCACCGGCCGGCCGGCACCGTCGCGCCAGGCAACCAGTGGCTCGTCGAACAACTCGACGGCGCGCGGGCGGGAGGTCAGCTCCCGCGACGAGAGGGCGATGTACCAACTCGCCGCGAGATTGAGGCCGTTGGGGTTCGGAGGCAGTCCGGTACTCATGTGGTCCTGCTGAGGGGTCATGTGATCAACTCGTGCGGGTGCAGACGAACTCGGCCATCGCCAGCAGCGGAACCGCCGGCTGGCCGAACGGAGCGATCTCCTTCTTGGCCGAGTCGACGAGTTCCCGGGCGCGTTGCATGGACCCGTCGACGCCGAACAGCCTGGGGTAGGTGGCCTTGCGGGACTTCTCGTCCTTGTTCGGCGTCTTGCCGAGTTCCTGCCGGGTCCCGATCACGTCGAGGACGTCGTCGACGATCTGGAAGGCGACCCCGACCTTGCGCGCGTAACGGGAGAGCCGGGCGATGGTGTCGTCGTCGGCACCGGCGAGCGTGGCTCCGGTCACCATGGCCGCGTCGATCAGCGAGCCGGTCTTGCGGGTGTGGATGAACTCCACGGTCTCCAGGTCGATGTCCTCTCGGCCCTCGCACTCGATGTCCACGGCCTGGCCGCCGACGAGCCCGGAGATCCCGACCCGGTTGATCAGCGTGTGCATCACGCGCAGCAGCCGTTCGGCGGGCACCTGGCGCGTGTTGAGCAGGATGAACTCCAGTGCGTACGCCAGCAGGGCGTCGCCGGCGAGCAGGGCGATGCCCTCCCCGAACACCTTGTGGTTGGCCGGTTTGCCCCGCCGGTAGTCGTCATCGTCCATCGCCGGCAGATCGTCGTGGATCAGAGACGCGACGTGCAGCATCTCCAGGGCGCACGCGGTCGGGATCGCCAGCTCCGGATCGCCGCCGCCCAGGGAGCAGCCCGCCAGGCAGAGGATGGGTCGCAACCGCTTCCCGTCCGAGGACAGGGAATACCACATCGACTCGAAGAGTCTCTCGGGATATCGAGGTTCGAGCGCGCTTTCCAGATGACTTGCGACAATCGCCTGTTGCGAAAGCAGATAAGCCGGGAGGTCGAACTTCGCCACGACATCGGCGCTGACTGCATCGTTCGCTATATCGATGTCCCCCATGGCCGCAACGTACCACCCTCCAATTCTGGAGATCTACGGTGCGAACCAGCCGAACGGGCCGGGCCTTGACGATCTTATGGCGCGCGCCGCACACCATTCCGTCAGCGCAGGCGAGAGCGGATCCCCTGGTGATGCGTCGCCCCGCCCAAGGGCGCCCGGCGGACGCGCTTTTCAGCCACCGCCAGGAAATTGGAATGATCAATTTCGCTTTTCAATCCCGGCAAACTCGGACCAAACGGAAGATTAACTACAGGTGAACATCGCCATGCACCCGACGTTCTGAACCATGTACGCTAACCGCCGGATACAACTCACCGTCACGGGACCGCAATTCAACAAAGCGCACCGCTACGCGAAGGATCCTGGATGGCTACACACGCGATACGCGCGAAGGAATTACCGAGGGAACGCGCCCTCGTCGAGGCCACCGCCCGAACTCTCGGTCGCCACCTGAAGGGGGCGTGGGAGGTTCCGAGCAAGGCGGCACGCATCTTCAAGGACTACGCCGTCGACCTGTACTTCCCGGCGAACCGCCTGTCCGTGCCCCAGCGCCTGCGATGCTCGATACCGCTCCTCCTGGTCGAGTACCTGGTGTACCGGGTCGATTCCGTCGCCGAGCGCGCCAAGGACGTCGACCTCGACGTCGCCAGGAACGACGACTACGACAAACTCCACCGGTACAAGGCCCGGTTCGAGAGCCTGCTGCGCCGCGCCCACGCCTACAACGACGTGGTCGCCCGGGAGATCGAGAACGGCGAGCGCTACGTCCGGCTAGAGAACAAGGTCACGTCCGGCCGCACGGTCGACCACGCGGACGTGCTGCGCCTGGCGGAACTGCGCCCGTCGGACGTGCGCCTGCTGCACGGCATGACCTTCGCCCTCCTCGGCCGGCCCGGCGACCCGGCCCTGCTGAAGCTGCTGTGGCCCGTCGAGGTGCTCGCCGACATCGGCAACGACCTCTCCCACTACCACCAGGACGTCGCCAGCGGCCAGTTCAACACCTACGCCGCGTTCGTCAAGCTCTACGGCGCCGCCGCACCGGAACGGATCCGCGCCGAGATCGCCCGCTACGAGCGGATGTTCCTCGACGAACTCGCGGGGTTCCCCCGCGGCCGGCAAGCCGGGCTCCGGGCCCTCGCCACCCGGCGCTACCGCCCCCTGACCGCGGTCGTCCCCGACGCCCTGCCGGTCGCACGACCGCATGCGGAACGCCCGTGATCAAGGACCCGCCCATCGTCGTCCTCACCGGCGTACTGTGCGTGTTCTTCTGGATGGTCGCCTACGTCGCGATCATCTACCGGGGATTCCGCGACAAGACGTACGGCATGCCGCTCGCCGCGCTCGGCGCCAACCTCTCCTGGGAAGCGATCTACTCGTTCTTCCTGGACCCCATGGGCGACCACATCCACGCCCTGAGCATCCCCTGCTTCTTCATGGACCTGGTCATCGCCTGGCAGGTCTTCAAGTACGGCTCCCGCGACCGCACGGCGACACCGTTCGCCCGCAGGCACTTCAAGGCGCTGTTCTGCGCCGCGGTCGTCATCGCCTTCCCCCTCGTGTACCTGGCCTTCTACGAGTTCCACGACCCGCTCGGCGAGTACACCGGCTTCGGCATCAACTTCATGATGTCGTTCCTCTTCGTCGCCATGCTGACGCGACGCGAGGGCGTCGCCGGCCAGTCCCTGTACATCGCCGTGTCCAAGTGGCTGGGGACGCTCTTCGCCTACATCGCGACCGGACTGACGGTGACCACCAGCAAGAGCCACCCGATGCCCGACAGCCTGTGGTCCTTCGTGACCGGCACCGTCACCAGCGCCTCCTATCCCCTGACACCGCTGATCAGCGTGCTGTACCTGGTCGTCTTCCTCGTCGACGTGCTCTACATCGCTCTGCTGTACGCCCGTCTCAAGGAAGCCGGCATCTCCCCGTGGCGACGCTTCTGACGCCGGCCGGTCCCTCGTGAGAATGGAGCACACCGATGTCCACCCCGTCCTCAGGACCGAACATCATGGACCCGGCGCTCATCGCCGACCCCTACGGGGGCTTCGACCGCCTCCGCGAGGAGGCGCCCCTCGTCCTCGGACGGAGCGCGGACTCCACCCCGACCTGGTACGCGACACGCTACGACGACGTGCGCGCCGTGCTCGCCGACCCCCGCTTCGTCGTCGACCCGGAACTGACGCCGGGCACCGAAGCAGTGGACAACCGCAACAGGATGCTCGACATGCTGGAACTCCCCAAGGAGTTCCACCCCTACCTCAGCGAGTCCATTCTCGACGTCGACGGCGACCGCCACACCCGCCTGCGCGGCCTGGCGACCCGCGCCTTCACCGCACGCCGCGTCCACGCGCTGCGGCCCCGGGTCGAGGCGATCACCGCGTCGCTGCTCGACGGCTTCGGCGAATCCGTCGAACTCATCTCGGAATTCGCCTATCCCCTGCCGATCGCGGTGATCTGCGAACTCGTCGGGGTACCGGAGGAGGACCGCGGCCTGTGGCGTACCGCGGGCTCGGCACTCACCTCGATCGCACCGGGCTCCAAAGGGGCCGCGGCCCACGAACTCATCGCGTACACCCACGCACTGGTCGACCGGCGCCGCGCCGCACCCGCCGACGACCTGATCTCCGACCTCGTCAAGGTGCAGGACGAGGACGGCGACCGGCTCTCCGACGTGGAACTGGTGACGATGCTCCTGGGACTGGCAACGGCCGGCCACGAGACCACCGCGAACCTCGTCGGCAACGGGGCGCTCGCCCTCCTCAGCCACCCCGACCAGCTCGAAGCGCTCCGCCGCACCCCGGAGCTGTGGCCCACGGCGGTGGACGAACTGGTCCGTTCGTGCGGTTCGATCCTCATCACGCAACTGCGCTACGCCACCGAGGACATCGACGTCGGAGGGCAGACCGTCAAGGCGGGCGAGGCCGTCCAGCCGGTCGTGGTGGCGGCCAACCGCGACCCCCGCGAATTCAGCCGGCCGGAATGTCTCGACGTGACGCGCCGGTCCGTCAAGCCCGGTGACGGCCACGTCGGTTTCGGCCTCGGCGCCCACTACTGCCTGGGAGCAGCACTCGCCAGGCAGGAATGCGAGGTCGCCCTGCGCGGCCTCTTCGACCGCTTTCCCCGCGTGGCCCTGACGACGGACGAGCACACCTGGGTGCCCGTACCGGGACTGCGCCAACTGGCCTCGCTCTCGCTCACGTTGCACTAGCCTTCCGCGGCGCCGGGCCGCGCTCGATGCTCCTTGAGGGCCCTGAGACGGGACCAACAGAGCACACTCGTATGCACGTTCAATAATCCCCACCGAATTCAGACAGCGGCGTTTGACTGCGAAGAACATCGCCGCCACAGCAAACTCGAAGGATATGCTTGAGTCGTGAATGCCACATGGGAGCCCACAGAAGGCGTCTTACAACTGCCATCGGGACGACTCATCCGCGGTCGCGGCCTACGGAAGCCGCTTCCCCCCGGACCGCAACCCGACTTCGCCCTCTACTTGCGCGGCCGTCAACCCCCGACGGTCGACTGGGAAAGTCGCTGGGTGCGCTGGCCCGACTTCTGGCTGCCCACCGATCGGACGGCATTCGCCGAATCGCTGCGCGATCTGCTGGAACGGGCCGAAAACCAACGCGTAGAAGTCGCCTGTGGCGGCGGCTTCGGACGCACCGGAACCGCCCTGGCATGCCTTGCCGTACTCGACGGGATCCCCAGCGACAAAGCTGTGGCATACGTGCGCGAGCACTACTCGCACCGCGCCGTCGAAACACCCTGGCAGCGCCGCTTCGTGGCGCGCTTCGGCTGACCCGACGCAATTCCCGAGAGCGCCGTGCGCGGCGGGAAACGGAAAGCAGGAAGCAGGAAGCAGGAAGCAGGAAGCAGGCCGGAATACCGCGGTTGAGGTGATCCGGTCGCCTCGGCACAGGCGGCCGACGCGCCCCAGCGGCGAGCCGGAGCCACCATGGCGCCCACCCGAACACCGCAGGCTGTCAACATCGGCCGCGCAACGAAGCCCGCCGGAATCGTTCCGGCGGGCTTCGTCGTTCCCCGGGCCGAGTGCGGTGCGGGTGAGGGGCCGATCCGCTCCCGCACCGTGCAGCGCGGGCAGAATCAACGCCATGGCGAGAAAAATCGACACTGTGTAGACTTTCTGGTGAGGGAGCGTTTCCGCTCCTCGCGAGACCTTCCTGGAGGAGCAGTGGCGAAGCAGAACTGGCTCATCACCGGTGTCAGCACGGGGCTCGGTCGTGCCTTCGCCGAAGCCGCCCTGGCCGCCGGGCACACCGTCGTCGGCACCCTCCGCGCACAGCGCGACCTGCGGTCCTTCGAAGAGCTCAAGCCCGGGCACGCGCACGGCCGCATCCTGGACGTGACCGACGACGACGCCGTATCCCGCGTGGTCGCCGAAGTGGAGCGAAGCGTGGGCCCGTTGGACGTCGTCGTCGCCAACGCCGGCTACGGCCTGGAGGGCACCTTCGAGGAGACCCCGCTGGCCGAGGTCCGCCGGCAGTTCGAGGTCAACGTGTTCGGGGCGGTGGCCACCCTGCGGGCGGCGCTGCCGCCCATGCGCCGGCGCCGCCGCGGACACCTGATGGCCGTCACGTCCATGGGCGGGCTCATGGCCGTGCCCGGGATGTCGGCCTACTGCGGCAGCAAGTTCGCCCTGGAAGGCATCTTGGAGGCGCTGGGCAAGGAGGTCGCGCAGTTCGGGATCCACGTGACGGCGATCGAGCCCGGCTCCTTCCGCACCGACTGGGCCGGACGGTCCATGACGCGCGCCGCGCGGACCGTCGACGACTACGACGAGCTGTTCGCCCCGATCCGCGCTGCTCGGCAGAAGGCCAGCGGGAACCAGCTGGGCAACCCGGCCAAGGCCGGCGAGGCCGTCGTACGCATCGCCTCGGTCGAGCGGCCGCCGGCGCACCTCCTCCTCGGCTCGGACGCGCTGCGCCTGGTCACCGCCGCGCGCACGGCCGTGGACGAGGACATCCGCGCATGGGAGACGCTCTCCCGTACGACCGACTTCGCCGAGGGCGCCCAGCTCTGATGACCGGCAACCACCCCGCGCGCGGCCGCCGCACCACCGAACGCAAGGGCGACGTCCGGGAACGGGCCATCCTCGACACCTGCGAGTCCCTGCTGGCGCAGAAGGGCTACGACGCCATGACCGTCGGCGACATCGCCCAGGGCGCCGGCATCACCCGCGGCGCCCTGTACTTCTACTTCGGCTCCAAGCAGGAGGTGGTCACGGCGCTCGTGGCCCGGACCGTCGAGCACCTGTGGGAACGGTCCCGGGCCACGGCGCAGAGTGACGAGCCGCGCCAGGCCATCGCCACGGCCATGCAGCGCACGGTCGACCTGTGGAACGAACACGGTCTGGTCATGCGCACCGCGATCGACCTGTCGTTGACCGTGCCGGAGATCGGCGAGCTGTGGAACCACACGGCTGACCTGTTCATCACGGCGATCACCGCCGTCCTGGAACGGGCCGGCGTCCGGGCCGGCAGCGCACCGGACCAAGCGTCGGCGCTGGCGCGCGCCCTGTGCTGGATGATCGAGCGGACCTTCTACCACGTCTCCCAGGAGTCCCGCCGGAAGCTGCGCGAGGCGTCCGCGACCTGCGAACACATCTGGCTGACCAGCGCCGGCCTGACCGCCTGAGGCATCCACCCGACTGCCCGACCACGGAAAGATGACCTCTACAGTGCAGGCAGGAGTGTCAGCTGCGGCCTGAACGAGAAGGCGTCCACCGAATGCGGGCAGGCGTCGGGGAGACCGGTCAACCGCTGCGGCGGTAGGGGCGGTGAGTCGGGTCAGAGGACGGGCAGTGGGCGATTCGGTCGGGGCGGGTGCGGCACAGACACCCGTCGGCGGGCGGGCGGGGTCGGTGATGCGGCCGCGCGGGCTGGTGGACCTGCGGGACTCGGACGACGTGCCGGACGTGTTGTCGTATCCCCCGGGTGCCGTGGTGGTGGTCTCCGGCCTGCCCGGCAGCGGCAAGAGCACGCTGCTGCGGCGCTGGTCGAGAGCCGCGTTGGTGATAGATCCGCGAGTGGTCCACGTCGCCTGTGAAGCGGTGATGCCGACGTGGCTGCCCTACGCCGCGTACCGGCCCTGGGCACGGTGGAAGTACTTCCGTTGGCTGCGTGCCGCGGTGCGCGGTGGTGAGCCGTTGCTGGTGCACGACTGCGGTGGGCGGCCGTGGATGCGCCGCTGGCTGGCCGGCAGCGCGGGGGCGCAGGGACGCGAACTGCACCTGGTCCTCCTGGACGTGGGGGTGGCCGAGGCGTTGGCGGGTCAGGCGGCCCGTGGCAGGTGGGCTCCGCGCAGTGCGTTCAACCGGCATCGCAGGGGGCTCGACCGGCTGCTCGGCACGTTCTCCGGACTCGGGGAGGCGGCGGCCCCGACCCGTGGGCCGGTGCGGGAGGTCAGGTCGGTGGTCCTGCTGGACCGCGGGTCGCGAGAGCGGGTGTCCGTGGTGGAGTTCGGCAGCGGACGGGTCCGCGCTCCTCGATAGCGGCACCGCCGCGCCCTCGTCATGCGGCGCGGGAGGTGATCGTTGGGGGCGGCCCTGGCCGCGGTGTCGGGACGCGCCGCTGCGAACAGTGATTGCAGGACGGACACAGAGTCGTCAGTTTCCCCAATGTTTACCCGGCGGACAGCATAGTTGGGCCTACTGAGGCGCCAGCTTGTTCCGCCTTGACGTCGAACTTGACGTCGAACAGGTGCTCACCCCCCACGTGCATCCCCTGTGTGGCCCCACAGGAAACCCCTCAAACCTCTGTGTGTACCCCTGGAGAGACCGTGACCGTGCTCCGACCGAGGACCGCCGCCCTCACCGGCGTCCTCACCACCGCCGCCGCACTCGCCCTCAGCGCCTGTGGCGCGGCCTCCGACGCGTCGACCACTGCCGACGGGAGGAGCGCGGCCAGCGCGACCTCCGCCGAGGACTTCGGCGGCGTCGACGGCCTGGCCAAGGAAGCCAAGAAGGAGGGCACCCTGCACGCCGTCGCGCTACCCCGCGACTGGGCCAACTACGGCGCCCTGATAGACGGCTTCGAGAAGAAGTACGGCATCAAGGTCGAGGTCGAGAACCCGACCGGCACCAGCCAGGACGAGATCAGCGCGGTCACCGCGCGCAAGGGCCAGGAAAACGCCCCCGACGTCCTCGACCTCGGCAGCTCCTTCGCCCAGAGCGCCGCGCAGCAAGGGCTGCTCGCGCCGTACATGGCCGCCGGCTTCAGCCGGATCCCCGACGACCAGAAGGACTCGATCGGCCGTTGGTCGAACGACTACGGCGGCTACATCTCGTTCGGCTGCGACACCAAGCGCGTGCAGACCTGCCCGACCACCTTCAAGGACCTCCTCAAACCGCAATACAAGGGGCAGATCGCACTCAACGGCAACCCCGGCAAGTCGGGTTCGGCCTTCGGCGCCGTGTACGCGGCCGCCCTCGCGAACGGCGGCTCCTTCGACGACATCCAGCCCGGCATCGACTTCTTCGCCCAGCTGAAGAAGGAGGGCAACTACATCCCCGTCGAGTCCACCCCGGCCACGATCGAGGCGGGCAAGACGCCGATCAGCATCGACTGGGACTACCTCAACGCCGGATACACCGACGCGCTCAAGGCCAAGGGCCGCGGCTGGACGGTCACGGTCCCCTCGGACGGGCAGTTCTCCCAGTACTACTCGCAGGCCATCAACAAGGAGGCGCCGCACCCCGCGGCCGCGCGCCTGTGGCAGGAGTACCTCTACAGCGCCGAGGGGCAGAACCTCAGACTCAGGGGACACGCCCGCCCGGCCCTGATGGCCGCCATGGACAAGGCCGGCACGCTGGATGAGTCCGCGGCGGCGAAGCTGCCGAAGGTCTCCGGCACGCCGAGCTTCCCGACCGAGTCCCAGCAGAGCAGCGCCAAGTTCGTCATCTCCCAGAGCTGGGGCCAGGCCGTCGCCGGATGACCGCGACCCGCATCGCGGCCGTCGTGGTGCCCGCCGTGCCCTCCCCGCGGCCGGCACCACGCGGCCGGCGGGCTCGCCCCGCCCCCCTGCGCCTCCACCGGCCCAGGCGAGCCCCTAATATCATTTCGCGTTCTCCGACGGACGTGGACGCCCACGGGCTCGTGTCCGCCGCCCAACGCCCGGTACGACACGACGACGCCCACCGCACGACGATGGAGTCGAGCATCGAGGAGAGGAACGTTCATGCGCGCCCGGAGCATCGCCACGGCCACCGCAACAGCACTGGCACTGGTGGCCGCTCGTGACCTTGTCCAGAAGAAGCACGCACTGCTCCGGAACTTCCCGGTGGTCGGGCACGCCCGGTACCTGCTGGAGACGATCGGGCCCGAGCTGCGGCAGTACATAGTGACCTCCAACGACGAGGAGCGTCCGTTCAGCCGCGACCAGCGCACCTGGATCTACGCGTCGTCGAAGGGGGAGAACAACTACTTCGGCTTCGGCACCGACAACGACGTCGAGCACATGCAGGGGCACGCCTACCTGAAGCAGCGCACGTTCGCCGGCCCGCTGCCCGACGTGCACGACCCGCAGGCCCCGCTGCCCTCGGCCAAGGTGCTGGGCGGGCCGCGCGGGCGCGCCAAGGCGTTCCGACCGGCGAGCGTGGTGAACATCTCGGCGATGAGCTTCGGCTCGCTCTCCGGCGCCGCGATCACGGCGCTCAACAAGGGAGCGGCGCTGGCGGGCACCATGCAGAACACGGGAGAGGGCGGCCTCTCCCCGTACCACCGCAACGGCGGCGACCTCGTCCTCCAGATCGGCACGGCGTACTTCGGCTGCCGCAACGAGGACGGCACCTTCAACATCGACAAGCTCAAGGACGTCGTCGCCAGCGCCCCGGTCAAGGCGATCGAGATCAAGCTCTCCCAGGGCGCCAAGCCCGGGCTGGGCGGGATGCTGCCGGCCGCGAAGGTGACCGAGGAGATCGCCGGGATCCGCGGCATTCCGCTCGGCAAGGACTGCGCCTCCCCGTCGCGGCACACCGCCTTCAGCGACGTCGACTCGATGCTCGACTTCGTCGAACTGCTCGCCACCGAGACCGGTCTGCCGGTCGGGATCAAGAGCGCGGTGGGCGAGATGGAGTTCTGGCAGGAGCTGGCCACGCTGATGGCGCGCGGTGACCGCGGTGTCGACTTCGTGACCGTCGACGGCGGTGAGGGCGGCACCGGAGCGGCACCGCTGATCTTCAGCGACTCGATGTCGCTGCCCTTCCGGATGGGCTTCTCCCGGGTCTACGGCACCTTCGCCGAGCTGGGGCTGACCGACGACCTGACCTTCATCGCCTCCGGCAAGCTCGGCCTGCCCGAGAACGCCGCGGTCGCCTTCGCACTGGGCGCCGACATGATCAACGTGGCGCGCGAGGCGATGCTGTCGATCGGCTGCATCCAGGCGCAGAAGTGCCACACCGACAAGTGCCCCACCGGCATCGCCACCCAGAACCCGCGGCTGGCCCGCGGCCTCGACCCGGCCTCGAAGGCCACCCGGGCCGCCGTCTACCTGCGCACCCTGCGCAAGGAACTGTTGAAGGTCTCGGCGGCCGTCGGCGTCGCCCACCCGGCGCTCCTCACCCCCAACGACGTCGAGATCATGAACGGCGACTACGAGGCTCGCACCCTGGCCGGTGTCTACGGCTACAAGGACGGTTGGGGCGAGCTCGGCCCGGACCTCGCCGAGGAGATCACCACCCTGCTCACCACCGAGTCGGCGCCCGCACCGAAGCCGATCGTCTGACACCCTGACAGCGGCCGGCACCGCGCCCGCTGCTCCCCCGCTCGGAGCACGCGCGCGGCGCCGGCCGGCGCCGCCCCTCCCCCTGCCCACGCACAGCCCCTGCTTAGGTGATCGCAACATGCCCGAAAAAGTGAGATTCCCGAGCGTCGTCGGCCCCGAACTGGCCGGCGCGATCGACCTGCCCGAAGGCGAGATCCGGGGCTGGGGGATCTTCGTGCACGGATTCACGCTCGGCAAGGACTCGCCGGCCGCCTCCCGCGTCAGCAAGCAGCTGGCGCGCGAGGGGATCGGCATGCTGCGCTACGACAACCTCGGGATCGGGGACTCCGACGGCGACTGGGGGGACGGTTCCTTCACCGTCAAGGTCCAGGACACCATCCGTGCCGCAGCCCTCATGGCGGAGCGGGGAACCCCGGCTGACCTGCTGGTGGGGCACTCGTGGGGCGGCGCCGCCGCGATCGCCGCGGCCACCGAGGCAACGGGCGTCCGCGCACTCGCCACGATCGGGGCGCCCGTCGAGCCCAGCCACGTCGAGCGGCAGTACGACGCGGTCATGGACCGCGTGCTCAGCGAGGGTTCGCACGAGTGGTTCGTCGGCGGGCGGACCCTGGTCCTCAAGCGCGCCTTCGTCGAGGACGTCCGCCGCGCGCACCTGCGCGACCGGATCCGCGAGTTGAACCTCCCGCTGCTCGTCCTGCATTCGCCGACCGACCAGACCGTCGACATCGACAACGCCGGGGAGATCTTCCGCGAGGCACGCCACCCGCGAAGCTTCGTCGCGCTGGAAGAAGCGGACCACCTGCTGACCGCACGCGGACAGGCGCAGCGGGCCGCCCACATCATCAGCGCCTGGGCCGACCAGTACATCCACGGGGCACGGCGGGGAGGCCGGACGTCCCGGTGACGCAACGCTCGCTCGGGTAGGGGTGGGGGCGGGGCCGCCGTCGAGTCGTGGCTCGCCGGCGGCCGCCGTCGTACCCTGCCGGAACTGCACCACGTCAGGCGACAGTTGGGAGTCCCCGCGTGAGCGAACAGCGCACCGACCCGCAGGCCGAGAAGAGGCCCTTCCTCTACGTCGTCGTGTGCGCCGCGGGGATCGCCGGCGACGTCGGGAAGCTGATCACGGCCGCCCAGGAAGCGCACTGGGACGTCGGCGTCGTCGCCACCCCGCAGGGCCTCGGCTTCATCGACGCGACCGCCGTCGAGGCCCAGACCGGCTACCCGATCCGTTCGGCCTGGCGCCGCCCCGGAGAGCCCCGGCCCCTGCCGCCCGCCGACGCCATCGCGGTCGCCCCGGCCACGTTCAACACCATCAACAAATGGGCCGCCGGCATCGCCGACACCCTGGCCGTGGGCATCCTCTGCGAGGCGTACGGCTTCGGCATCCCCACCGCCGTCCTTCCCTACCTCAACTCCGCCCAGGCCGCCCACCCCGCCTACGCCCGGAGCCTGGCACAGCTGCGCGAGATGGGCGTCCTCATCAGCTCATACGAACCGCACCAGCCCGACGCGGCCGGCGGAGCGGCCCTGTTCCGCTGGGAAGAGGCACTGGAACTACTCACCCCGAAACGGGCCGACGGCCGGGGGTGAGCCCTGGGGGCCAGCGCATGAGGCGGACGCGTCTCTAGCCGGTGCGGATATCCGGGAAGTCGGGGGTGCCGGATCTCGCCAAAAAGTGCAGAGGACACGTAAGGTCCCGGCATTCGGGAGATGTCGTGTACGCGAGAAACCCGCCTACAGGAGACATGCAGGTAGATATGGCACAGACTTCCGTGCTGCCGGGGTCGGACCGGATACGACTGCTGGGGCCCGTCCGGTACGTGTCGGGCCGGGGGGACGTGACCCGGCCCGGTGCGCCCGGGCCGCAGACCGTGTTGGCGGCGTTGGCGCTGCACCCCGGCACGCTGGTGACGGTCGACGAGCTGATCGACGGGCTGTACTTCGACGATCCGCCCGCCTCCGCGCGGCGGGTGATCGTCAACTACATCCACCGGTTGCGGACGCATCTGGACCGCGAGGCCCACGGTGCGCCGCCGGGTGACGGCTCGGGGCGGGCCGTGATCGAGACGATGGCCGACGGGTACGTGCTGCGGATCCCGGAGGACCGGGTGGACGCGCTGGACTTCGGTCGGCTGGTCGGGCTGGCCCGGCGGCACGCCGACGGCGGGGACCCGGCCGCGGGGGCCGCCCTTTTGGAGGAGGCGCTCGCGATGTGGCAGGGCCCGGCGCTGGCGGGGCTGCCCGGACCGTTCGCCCTCGACTGGCGCCGCACGTTGGGCGAGCAGTTGGCGTCCGCCCTGGAGTACCGGCTGGAACTGCTGCTGGCGTGCGGACGGCATGCGGAGGCCGTGCCGGACATCGTGCGGGCCCTGAAGACGTACCCCTACCGGGAGCGGCTGCACGGCGCGTTGATGGTGGCGCTGTACCGGTCGGGGCGGGCGGCCGAGGCACTGTCGGCCTACGACCGGGCCCGTCGCGTGCTCGCCGAGGACCTGGGCATCGACACCGGTCCCACGCTGCGCGCCCTGCACGCCGCGATCCTGGCCGGGGACCACGCGCTGCTGCTGCCGCCGGAGCAGGGCGACGAGGACGCCGGGGCGCCTTCGGGGACCACCGGGGCGCATCCGCCCGCGGCGCCGCTGCCGGCCCAACTTCCGCCGGCGCCCTGCGATTTCACCGGGCGCGGGGAGCAGATGTCGGCGCTGGTGGCCGCGTTGACCGCGGGCCAGCCGCACGCCGTGGCCGTCGTGACCGGCATGGGCGGGGTCGGGAAGACCGCGCTGGCCCTGCGGGCGGCGCACGCGGTCGCCGGAACCTACCCGGACGGCCAGTTGTACGCGAACCTGCGGGCCCCCGACGGCGCGCCCGCCGAGCCGGCCGAGGTCCTCGCGGGGTTCCTGACCGGACTGGGGGTGCCCGCCGAGCGGATTCCGGGGTCCCTGGCCGAGCGGGCGGCGTTGTTCCGCACGCTGCTGTCGCCGCGGGCGGTCCTCGTCGTGCTGGACAACGCGACCAGCACGGCGCAGGTGGACCCGCTGCTGCCGGGTGCGGCCCGGTGCGCGGTGCTGGTCACGGGGCGGAGCCTGACCGCGCTGCCCGCCGCGGTCACCGTGCCGTTGCGGGGGCTGGGGGCCGACGAGGCCGTCGAACTGATCGGCCGGGTCGCCGGGATCCACCGCATCCAGGAGGAGCCGGACGCGGTGACGGCGCTGGTGATGGCCTGCGGCCGGCTTCCGCTCGCGCTGCGGGCGGCCGGGGCGCGGCTGGCGGCCCGCGCCGGGTGGAGTGTCGCCGCGCTGGTGGAGCGGGTCTCGGACCAGGCGCGGTTGCTCGCGGAGCTGCGGGTGGGCGAGGTGACGGTGGAGGCGGTGTTCGAGATGTCGTTCGCGCAGCTCCCCGCCCGGCACGCCGGGGCGTTCCTGGCCCTGTCGGTGCCGCACTGCACCGAGTTCGACGTGCGGGCCGCGGCGGCGGCCCTGCGGGTGCCGGAGCGGGCGGCGGAGGACGTCCTGGAGGCGTTGGTGGATGCGGCGCTGCTGGAGACCGGGGCGCCGGGTCGGTACCACTTCCACGATCTGGTCGGGGCGTACGCCCGGCAGAAGGCCCGTGCCGAGTTGCCCGCGTCCGAGCACCGGGCGGTGCTGCGCGGCGCGATCGACTTCCTGTGCGTCGGCGTCGTCGCGGCGGTCCGGGCCACCCAGCCGCTGAGCGGTCCGCTGACCGCGGAGATCCACCCGCGGCGGACCCCGGACCTCCCGATGTCGGGCGGGCCGGAGGCGGTGCAGTGGGTCCGGCGGGTGCTGCCGGTGCTCGCCGCCGTGGTGGAACAGGTCGCGGCGGGCGACGATCCCGACGCGGTCGCGCTGGCCGTGGACGTGTTGACGCTCGTGCCCTGCTTCGAGGAGGTGCTGCCCCTGGGGTCGTTGGGGCGGGCGGCCGCCGCGCTGCTGCCCGCGGCGTTGGCGCACTGCGACGCGGACATGATCGGCACCGCCTACTACGCGGCGGGGACGATCCTCAAGAAGCACCCGGAGGCCGGTTCTCTCCAGTGCGCCCGGGAGTACCTGCGGCGGGTGGTGGCGGTCTTCGGTGACGCGCCCCGTCCCGAAGCGGGGCACCGGCCGTTCCTCGCCGTGCTGTTCACCCTGGCGATGCTGGCCCAACTGGAGCTCCAGTTCGGTGACTTCGAGGCGGCCCGCGGATACGCGCAGCGGTCGGTGGAGCTGGCCGGGAGCACCGGTGACCAGGCGCTGGTGGCCCGGCGGCGCACCCTCCTGTTGCAGATCGAGGTCCTGGACCCCGACCGGCGGACGGACCTGGCCGCGATCGGGGCGGAGTGCCGGGAGCTGGCCGGGGTCCTCACCCGCCACCAGGACGTGAAGTGGCTGATCAGAGTGATGATGACGGAGGCGGACAGCCTGCTGTACGCGGGGCGGCACGCCGCGGCGGCCGAGCTCTACCGGCGGGTGCTGGCACGGGCCCGGGCCACCCACCACTTCCGCAATGCGACGGAGTGTCAGTTCCGGTTGGCCGAGGTGATGTTGCACGTCGGAGACGCCGGGGAGGCGGTGCGGCACGCACGGGAGGCACTGGCCGGCGCCCGGGACTCCTGTGAACAGCACCTGCTGGCCCGCAGCCACCAGGTGCTGGGCGAGGCGCTGCGCGCTGTGGGGCGGAAAGCCGAGGGGGACGGTCACCTGGTGCGGGCCGCGGCGTTGTACCGGGAGTTGCAGCGGGACGGGCCGGCCGGCACCGCGGTGCCGTGACCCGCTCCCGCCCCGGCTGGACACCGGGGCGGGAACGGGTCACCGGGCGGCTGCGGAGCCCGGGTGGGCCGGGGCCGGTGCCGGCGTCACCGGGGCGCGCGCGCCAGCCAGTCGGCCAGCACCGGCCCGATCTGGGCGAGCTGCTCCGGGCGGGTCAACTCGCCGTGGGCACCGCGCACGGGGGTGACGGCGATCCGCCCCGTGACGTGCGGCCGCCAGTCGTCCGGTCGGGGCGCGTCCGCGGACTTGCCCTCGGTGGCCTCGAAGAGCAGTACGTCACCCGTGAACGTGCCGGGCACGAAACCGTCCTGGAGGTCGCCGTGGTGGGCGAAGACCCGCAGCATGGCCGCGGTGCCGCGTTCCCCGAGCAGGGCGAGCGGCCCGGCGGGGTCGTCGGCGTCCGGGTGCCGGCCCAGCGACGCGAAGAGCGCCTGCCGCAGTTCGGCCTCGTCGACCGTCTCCTCCCCGGGCAGCCGGAGACCCGGCGGGAAGCTGTCCATCAGCACCAAGGAGGCGACGTCCTGGCCGGCTTCCTGGAGCTGGACCGCCATCTCGTGGGCGACCAGGCCGCCGAAGGACCAGCCGAGCAGGGCGTAGGGCCCGTCCGGCTGGACCGCCCGGACCTGTTCCAGGTACGCGCGCACCAACTGCGCCATGTCGCCCGGTGCGGCGTCCGGTTCGGTGAGCCCGGGGGCCTGGAGGCCGTACACCGGCTGGTCGGGCGGGAGGTGGCGGAGCAGCCCGGAGTACACCCAGCTGATGCCGGCCGCCGGGTGGACGCAGAAGAGGGGGGCGGGTGCGGCGGCCGTACGGGACGACACGGGGCGGGCCCTGCGCAGCGGGAGGAGCACGGCGAGGGAGTCCTCCCGTCGGTCCGTGCCGAGGCGTTCGCCGAGTTCGGCGACGGTGGGTGCGTCGAACAGGGTCCTGATGTCCAGCTCGGCCCCGAGGACGGACCGGATGCGCCCGATCAACCGGGTGGCGAGCATCGAGTGGCCGCCCAGCGCGAAGAAGTCGTCGTCGATGCCCACTTCGGGCACGTCCAGCACCTGTGCGTACAGTCCGCACAGGAACTCCTCGCGCACGGTGCGCGGGCCGCGCCGGTGCTCCGCCGCAGCACCGCCGGGTGCCGGCAGCGCGCGCCGGTCCAGCTTGCCCCGGGAGGTCAGCGGGAGGGTGTCGAGGAGGACGAAGGCGGACGGCACCATGTGCCGCGGCAGGGTCGTCGCCGCGAAGCGTCGCAGCGCGCCGGCGTCCGGCTGCTTCGGGGCGGGGCCGACGCTGCCGCGTTCGGGGACCACGTAGGCCACCAGTCTGCGGTCGCCGGGCTGGTCCTCCCGGACGACCACGGCGACCTGGCGCACCGCTGCGTGCCCGGCCAGCGCCGTCTCCACCTCGCCCGGCTCGATCCGGAACCCCCGGATCTTGACCTGTTCGTCGGTGCGGCCCACGTACTCCAGGGCGCCGTCGGGGGTCCACCGGGCGAGGTCGCCGGTGCGGTACATCCGCTCGCCGGGTGCGCCGAACGGGCAGGCCACGAACCGCTGCGCGGTCAGCGCCGGTCGGCCGACGTACCCGCGGGCCAGGCCGGCTCCCGCCAGGTACAGTTCGCCGGTCGCGCCGGGCGGCACGGGGCGCAGTCCCGCGTCCAGGACGTAGGCGCGGTTGTTGCCCATCGGGCGCCCGATCGTGGGCCGTTCGTGGTCGGCGGCGCGGGCGTGGGTGACGTAGACGGTGGCCTCGGTGGGGCCGTAACCGTTGACGGTCACGGTGCCGGGCGCCGCCCGCAGCTCGCTCCACAGGGCCTGGTCGCAGCCCTCGCCGCCGAGTTCGATGATGCGCGGCCGGGCGGGACGGTCGTCCGACAGCAGCCCCGCCGCCAGCAGTTGGCGGCAGAACGTCGGTGAGACCTCCAGGTAGTCGATGGCTTCGTGGGCGACGTAGTCGGCGAGGGCCTGCGGGTCACGGCGGGTCTCGTCGTCGACCAGGTGCAGTTCGTGGCCGCCCATCAGCCAGAGCACCGGGCACCAGGACGAGTCGAAGGTCAGCGGCCCGGTCAGCGCGGCCCGCAGGCGTCCGCCGTCCGCCGCCTGCGCGGCGTGCACCTCGCCGAGGTGACCGTGGAAGAGGTTGATCAGGCCGCGGTGTTCCACCGCGACGCCCTTGGGCCGGCCGGTCGAGCCGGAGGTGTAGATGACGTAGGCGAGGTGGTCCGGACGCAGCCGTACGGGGCGGTCGGCGCGGGTGGGGTCGGCCGAGGGGTAGCCGGCTCGGGTGGAGCGCACGGTCGGGTCGTCGAGCGGCAGGACCGGCAGCGTCGTCGCGCAGTGCGGTCGGATCCGCAGGTCGCCCGCGGCGTCGGTCAGCAGCAGGACGGGGGCCGCGTCGGCCAGCATGAGGGCCAGCCGCTCCTCCGGGTACTCCGGGTCCAGTGGGACGTAGCAGGCGCCGGCCTTCAGCACGGCCAGCAGGGCCACGACGTGGTCCGCGGTGCGCGGCAGCAGCGTGGCGACGTGCTGGTCGGCCACCACGCCCTGGGCCAGCAGGAGCCAGGCGAGTTGGTTGGCGCGGGAGTTGAGTTCGCGGAAGGTCAGCGGTCCGTGCGCGTCGACCAGGGCGATGGCGTCCGGGGAGCGGCGGGCGTGCTCCTCGAAGACCTCGTGCAGCAGCCGGTCGTCCGGGAGCGTGCGGTCGGTGTCGTTCCACTGCGTCAGGATGCGGGCGGTCTCGCCGGGGCTCAGCAGGTCCACGGCGTCGAGGCGGGTGTCGGGTTCCTCGGTGACCGTGTCGAGTACCCGCAGCAGGCGCCGGGCCAGGGACTCGACGGTGCGGTGGTCGAACAGGTCGGCCGCGTAGTGCAGCAGTCCGCTGATCCCGCCGGGGCCGCCGTCCGCCGCCGTGGCTTCGACGAAGGTGAAGTCGAGGTCGAACTTGGCCGGGACGGTGTCGAAGGTCCGGGGCGTGAGGGTGGTGTCGGCGAGGTGGAAGGCCGCCTCGGTGTTGTTCTGGAGCACCAGCATGGTCTGGAACAGGGGGTGCCGGCCACCGGTCCGGTCGGGGTTGAGTTCCTCCACGATCCGCTCGAACGGCAGGTCCTGGTGGGCCAGCGCGGCGAGGTCGGTCTCCCGCACCCGTTGCAGCAGCTCCGCGAAGGTCGGGTTGCCGGAGGTGTCGGTGCGCAGCACCAACGTGTTCACGAAGAAGCCGACGAGGTCGTCCAGGGCCTGGTCGGTGCGCCCCGCGGTGGGCGTGCCGAGGGGGATGT